>JACQAG010000027.1 GCA_016195085.1 Pseudomonadota bacterium
CCTGCTCGAGGGCGGCGAGGCAATGGCTCAGGTCGTCTACTTTCGGCATGGGACGCGCTCCATTGAGGTCTTTGGCGACGACAATGGTGCACCGCTTCGCCGCCCGCCCCATAGCATCTCTCCCCCAATGGGGGAGAGGGTTGCGAAGGCTTGGCGAGGCGAAGCCAAGCCTAGCCGTAGCTGGGTGAGGGGGATTCCATCTCACCGGATCGGACTCTAGGGAACGGGCAATGCCAGAAGCTGGATCAGCGCCATCGCCGCGGCGGGCGCCTTCGGCTTGAAGCCGTTGATCATGTAGATGAAGACGTCGCGCGGCTTCGGCGGCTGTGCCGGTGGCGGGCCGAGGAGCTTGAGATCGTCGGGCAGGCCGCCCGCGGACCAGGTGCGCGCCCGCGCGGCCCAGCGACCGAGGTCCGCTCGCGGATAGCCCGTCTCGACCGCCTCGGAGGCGCGCTGCAATCGTGCATAGACGAAGGCGGCGGTGACGTCGGCGATCTCCGGAAAGTCGTCCTTGTCGGTCAAGACAGCAGCGACCCCGTATTCGCGGAGGAGGGCCACGAACTCCGGCGCGCGAAAACTCTCGTGCCGGACCTCGACCACATGCCGGATCGAGCGGCCCTCCACGCTCTTGGGCAGCAGCTTCAGGAACGATTCGAAATCCGCCGCCTCGAATTTCTTCGCGGGATGGAACTGCCAGTTGATCGGTCCGAGCTTCTCCTTGAGCTCGAGCACTCCGCTCTTGAAGAAACGCTCGATGGATTGCCCGGCTTCGCCGAGCACCCGCCGGTTGGTGGCAAAGCGCGTTCCCTTGACGGCGAAGACGAAGCCCTCCGGCGTCTCCTGGCGCCAGCGCTCGAAGCTCTCCTGCTTCTGCGAGCCGTAATAGGTGGCGTTGATTTCGATGGAGGTGAGCTGGCGGCTGGCGTAGTCCAACTCCTTTTTCTG
The DNA here is from genome assembly GCA_016195085.1 of Pseudomonadota bacterium. Taxonomy (NCBI): domain Bacteria; kingdom Pseudomonadati; phylum Pseudomonadota; species Pseudomonadota bacterium. Next base: position 946 of record JACQAG010000027.1, read on the forward strand.
GGCCAGGCCCGGCGGATAGAACACACCGCGCCAGGGCTCGAAATTCCAGCCGCCGATGCCGACCCGGATCGTGGCTTTCGCGCCGGCTGGATCTCGAAGCGACATGACGAATGCTAGGCCGAGATGAAGGCGCGCAGCAATTCCATCACCCGCTCCGGCTCCTCTACATTGGGCGCGTGGCCGCAGTTCTCGAAGATCTCGAGCCGCACCAGCTCGGGCCGGATCGCGGCGGCGATCATCCGCGCGAACGGCAACGGCGCGCGCGGATCCTTCGCCCCCGCCACCACCAAGGTTGGGCAGGCGATCCGTCCCAGCACAGGTCGAAAATCCACCCGCTTGCCTTCGCCGTCGAGGAAATGCGCGGCGACGGCGTCGTTCACCAGCCAGCGCCGCATGACGTCGGGATCGATGGGCTTGGTATTGTAGAGCGGGAAGCATATGGAGAGGAACGCCGCGGTCGTCTCCGGCGTCCTTCCGGCGAAATGGGCGGCGGCCACGGCGCGCGCCTTCGGCCCGCCGATCGCCTCGAAAGCGTCCAGCACCGGCTCGTCCTCGAGCACCGGGGTGGTGGAGTAGAGCACCAGCTTCGCCGGATGCGCGGGATGCCGGGTCGCATAGGATTGCGCCACGAGCCCGCCGAAGGAGAGGCCGAGCACGATCGGCTTTTCGATGCCGAGCGCATCGCAGAAGCCCAGCACATCGTCGCCCCACTGGTCGAGGGTCCACAGCGCCGGATCGCCATGCTCGCTCAGCCCGTTGCCGCGATGGTCGAGGTAGATCACTTGCGCCACCTCGGCCAAGGGCGCGAAGGCCGGCTTGAACATGGTGTGGTCGAGACCCGGCCCGCCATGCAGCAGCAAGAGCGTCGGCCGCTCGCGCATAAGCGGCCCGTCGGTCACCAGCTTTTCGCCGTCGACGTCGAAGAACAACCGAACGCCATTTACGCTTACGAACATCGTTGCCTCTTTGCTGCGGGTGAGCGGCCTTGCGGCCGCGCCCACGCTCTTACGCGCTCATTTTTCTGAGAGAATCTGGAGCGGGCGAAGGGATTCGAACCCTCGACCCCAACCTTGGCAAGGTTGTGCTCTACCCCTGAGCTACGCCCGCGCTCCGATGGCGGCGGCTTCTGGCAGCCCCACGCCCCATACCGAGTCAAAATACCCGAAGACCGGCGGCGGATCATAGCCAAACTCGATCTCATTGCAAGGCCGGAGCCCGCACCTGTAGCCTCGGGGCCCCATGCCAGACGCAGCCTCCCCGCCCCTCCCGGTCACACCCGCGGCGCTCTTTCGCCGCCTCAAGGAGCTCGGGATCGAGACCCGGACCCATTCCCATCCGCCCTTGATGACGGTGGAGGATTCCAAACGGCTCCGCGGCGATCTCCCCGGCGGCCACTGCAAGAATCTCTTCCTCAAGGACCGCAAGGACCAGATGTGGCTGGTGGTCACCCTCGAGGATCGCCCAGTCGACATCAAGTCCTTGGAGAAGAAGCTGGGCTCGGCCCGGCTCTCCTTCGCCAGCCCGGAGCGGCTCCTGGCCAATCTCGGCGTGACACCGGGGGCGGTCACACCCTTTGCCCTCATCAACGACCGCGAGGGCCGCGTCCAGGTGGTCTTGGACGAGGCCATGCTCGCCTTCGACCCGCTCAACTACCATCCGCTCACCAACGAGCAGACCACCCAGATCGCGCCTGGAGACCTGATCCGCTTCCTCGAGGCTTGCGGGCACCGGCCGCAGATCCTAAATCTCGACCTCTGAGCGGGTCCGGGCGGAAGCGAGGCCGTGGCCCTCGCAGAGCCCAAGACGCGTGCTATATCTACGAGATCCAACAAAGCTCGGTTGCCTCACCCAAAGCACCGCCGGGCCATAACCCTTCGAGACGGAATCGACTCATGGAGCAACTCATTGGCGCGGCCGCCGGCAATGGCGCCCCCGCCCCGGTCAAGGACATCAACGAGCGCGCCTTCATGGCCGAGGTGATCGAAGCCTCGCGGACGACGCCGGTCATCGTCGACTTCTGGGCGCCTTGGTGCGGGCCCTGCAAGACGCTGGGGCCCATGCTGGAACGGGCCGTCGCCGCCGCCAAGGGCAAGGTCAAGATGGTGAAGGTCAACATCGACCAGAACCAGGCGCTGGCTACCCAGATGCGGATCCAATCGATTCCCGCCGTCTATGCCTTCAAGGACGGACGGCCGGTGGACGGCTTCGTCGGGGCCTTGCCGGAAAGCCAGATCAAGGCCTTCGTGCAGCGCCTGCAAGCCGACGGGGCCGGCGGCGGCGAGGAGGAGGAAGCGATCGCCGAGGCGTTGGAACAGGCGAAGGAGCTCCTGGCCCAAGGCAATGCCGGTGCCGCGGCCAACCTCTACGACCAGATCCTGAAGGTGGCGCCGGACAACCCAGTGGCTATCGCCGGCCATCTGCGCTGCCTCATCGCCCAAGGCGACAGCGCCGGGGCTTTGGCGGCGCTCACGAAGCTGCCGCCGGAGCTGGCCAAGGAACCGGAGATCGCCGCCATCCGCGCCACCATCGAGCTCGCCGAGACCGGCGCCAAGGCCGGTGCCTCCGCCGGCTTGAAGGCGAAGGTGGACGCAAGCCCGGCGGATCACCAGGCGCGCTTCGACCTCGCCATGGCGCTCTTCGCCGAGGGCGGACGCGAGGCGGCGGTGGACGAGCTGCTCGAGCTCTTTCGCCGCGATCGCAAATGGAACGACGATGCGGCCCGCAAGCAGCTCGTCAAGTTCTTCGAGGCCTTCGGGCCGACCGATCCGTTGACGGTGTCGGCGCGGCGCCGGCTCTCGGCCTTGATGTTCCAATGAGCCGCCCGGCCTTCGCGCTGGCTGGCGAAGACCTGCCGAAGGTCCTCTCGATCTTTCCGCTTTCGGGCGTGCTCTTGCTGCCGCGCGGCAGCATCCGGCTCAACATCTTCGAGCCGCGCTACCTCGCCATGATCGAAGCCGCGCTCGGGGCCGGGCGCCTCATCGGCATGATCCAGCCGACCCTGCCCCTGCCGGCGCCCGAGGCCGAAACCACGCCGCCGGTGATCTATGGCACGGGCTGCGCCGGGCGCATCTCGAGCTTCAGCGAAACCGATGACGGCCGCTTCCTCATCCAGCTGACCGGGGTTGCCCGCTTCCACGTTGCCGAAGAGCTGGAGGGAGTGCGCGGCTACCGCCGGATCAGGCCGGATTGGGAGCGCTACAAGGGGGACCTCGAGGCGGACGGACAAGACACCGGTATCGACCGCGAGCAGCTGATCGAGACCTTGCGGCAGTATTTCGTCGCCCAGGGCATCAAGGCGGATTGGAAGGTGATCAAGGAGACGCCGAACGAGCGGCTGGTCACCTCGCTTGCCATGAGCTGCGAGTTCGAGGCAAACGAGAAACAGGCGCTGTTGGAGTCGCCGACCTTGGGCGAACGCTGCAAGATGATCGTGGCATTGATGGAGATGGCGCTGATGCAGCGCGGCGGCTCCAGCGCCGACCGGCCGCGGCACTAGAAGGATAAGGACAGCATGGCCCCCGACAAGGAATCCCGCTCCGGCATCGACCGCAAGCTCCTGGAGATTCTGGTCTGCCCCTTGACCAAGGGCCCCTTGCGCTACGATGCGGTGGCGCAGGAGCTGATCAGCGATCAGGCCCGCCTCGCCTATCCGATCCGCGACGGCATTCCGATCATGCTGGTCGAGGAGGCCCGCTCCTTGGACGAGGCGCCGGCGAAGCCGGGGCGAAGCTGACCGAGCGGTGGGGCAACGCCGATGGCCGAGTCGCTGGGGACCGAGCATTGGCCCCTCGAGGTGCGCCTGAAGCGGGCCGAGAAGCGGCTCGAGGTCGACTTCGACAACGGCAAGAGCTTCTCCTATCCGGCGGAATATCTCCGGGTCGAAAGCCCGTCGGCGGAGGTGCAAGGCCATGGCGGGCCCGGCAGCAAGACCATCGTCGGCGGCCGCCGCCATGTCGGCATCCTCGAGCTGGAGGCGGTCGGCCACTACGCCATCCGCATCAAGTTCGACGATCTGCACGACACCGGCATCTATAGCTGGCAGTACCTCTATCATCTGGGCCTGAACCAGGAGCGGATCTGGCAGGAATACGAGACCGCACTCGGCGCGGGCGGGCTCAGCCGCGAGCCGAAGCGGGGCTGAGACGCCGCACGGACGATTCCAATGACGCAGAACATCTACGACAACGACGAGTTCTTCCAGGGTTACAGCCGGCTCGGCCGCTCCGTCGAAGGCTTGGCCGGTGCGTCGGAATGGCCGGCGCTCCAGGCACTGCTGCCGAAGCTGGGCGGGCTTCGGGTCGTCGACCTTGGCTGCGGCTTCGGCTGGTTCTGCCGGTGGGCGCGCGAACAGGGCGCGGCTGAGGTCCTGGGCGTCGACGTGTCGGAGAAGATGCTGGCCCGCGGCCGTGACATGACCGCCGACCCGGCGATCGCCTACGCCAGGGCCGATTTGGAAGAGCTCGAGCTGGCGCCGGGCGCATTCGAGCTCGCCTATAGCTCGCTTGCCCTTCACTACATCAAGGACCTGGAGAGGCTGCTGACCCGGATCCATCGCGGGCTCGTTCCCGGCGGGCGCCTGGTCTTCTCGGTGGAGCATCCGATCTACACCGCACCCTCCGAGCCGGGTTGGTCGGTCAATGCCGCCGGTCGCAAGACCTGGCCGATCGACGGCTACCTCGATGAAGGTCCGCGCCGGACGGATTGGCTGACCAAGGGTGTCATCAAGCAGCATCGGACGCTGGCCGGCTACGTCAATCTCCTGCTTCGGCTCGGCTTCGCCCTATCGCACCTGGAAGAATGGGGACCGACGCCAGAGCAGATCGCAGCGCGGCCGACCCTCGCCGACGAGCATCAACGCCCACCGTTCTTGCTGGTGGCAGCGCGACGGTAGAGCGCTCCTTAACTACAACTATCTTATGTTTCGTCATTGCCGGGCTTGACCCGGCAATCCATCGTGCTGCGGTTAGATGGACCCGCGGATCAAGTCCGCGGGTGACGAGAAAAAGATTAGATGCGATCTTCCGAGAGAGTTGCGACCTAGGTCTGGTCGAGGGCGTATCCGGCCGAGCGGACGGTGCGGATCAGGTCGGCTTCGCGCTCGCCGTTGAGCGCCTTCCTGAGCCGGCGGATATGAACATCCACGGTTCGCGGCTCGACATAGACCTCCGCACCCCAAACCGCGTTCAAGAGCTGCTCGCGGCTGAACACCCGTCCGGGATGCTCGAGGAAGTGCCGCAAGAGCCGGAACTCGGTCGGTCCCAGATGGATGTCGCGGCCGCCCCGTTTCACCCGGTGCGCGGCCAGATCCATCACCACATCGGCGTAGTGCATGACCTCCGCCTCGACGGCCGGGCGCGCCCGGCGCAGGACGGCGCGAATGCGGGCCACCAGCTCGGTCGGGCTGAAGGGCTTCACCACATAGTCGTCGGCGCCGACATCGAGCCCGCGGACCCGGTCCGCCTCCTCGGCGCGTGCGGTCAGGATCACGATCGGAGTCCGTCGCGTCGCCGGCGCGCGCCTCAGCCGCCGGCACACCTCGAGCCCGGACACCAGGGGCAGCATCCAATCCAAGAGGATGAGATCGGGCTTGAGCTCGGCGGCCAGCATCAAGCCTTCCTCGCCGTCGCGCGCTTCCGCCACGCGAAAGCCCTCGCGCTCGAGGTTGTAGTGCAGAAGCGTGATCAGCGCCGCCTCGTCCTCGACGACCAGGATCAAGGGCTTCATGGCAACGCTTCGGCTGGCCGGGTGCCGCCGCTCCTCGCCGGCGACCGCGGCACTGCGGGAGGGCGCATGGCCGTCGGCGATGGGTGCGGGTGCTGGTCGGTCGCGCGCGTCCACGCCCTCTGGCTTGTCGGTTGCCATGGCCACCTCATCGTGTCTCCGCCGCATCGCCGCTGCCTGGCGGCGTCACGACGGTAAAGCTGCTGGTATCGCCCTTCGGCCGCTCGCCCTTGATTGTGGTGCCGACCACCTGGAAGTGCACCGTCTCGGCGATGTTGGTCGCATGGTCGCCCATACGCTCGATGTTCTTCGCCATGAACAGAAGGTGCGTGCAGGCGGTGATGTTGCGCGGGTCTTCCATCATGTAGGTCAAGAGCTCGCGAAACAGCGAGGTGTACATCTCGTCCACCTCTTCGTCGCGCTTCCACACCGCCACCGCCTTCGCCGTGTCGCCGTCGATATAGGCGTCGAGCACGTCCTTGAGATTGCTCTGCACCATCCTGGACATCCGGGGAATGCCCGAAGCCGGCTGCACCACGGGCAGGTTCTTCAGCGCGATCGAGCGTTTGGCGACATTGGCGGCATAGTCGCCGATGCGCTCCAGCTCGGAAGAGATCTTGAGGGCGGCGACGATGCCCCTGAGATCGCCGGCCATGGGCTGGCGCAGCGCCAGGAGCCGGACCACGAAGGCCTCGATGTCGTGCTCGAGGGCATCGACCTTCGCATCTGCTGCGATGCAGCGCTGGGCGAGGTCGGTGTCGCGCTTGACCACGGCCTGGACCGCCTGCTCCAGGTGGGCCTCCACCAGGCCGCCCATCTCGCTGATGAAGGTCTTGAGCCGCTTCAGGTCTTCGTCATAGGCCTTGATGATGTGCTCGGCAGCCATCGGCGGTTTTCCTATGAGGCGCGGCGGGGAGGAAGAGGGCCCCGCGGTTGATCTAGTATCGGCCGGCTACGATTGCATGACAAAACCATGACGGATTTTTGAAATCCGCTCGCCCAGGTCCGCTCACCGGGCAGCGGCGATCAGGCTCGAGAGGCCGGGAATTGCAGCCGCATGCGCCCGTTTGAGGGTGAGCCAGGCATGCCGGGCGAGCGGGTACTTGCCGGTCGCAATTGTTTCAGCATCGGGGCGCACCCCTTCGATGAGCGCCGCTTCCGGGCCAAGGCCGCCGATGCGGGAGATATCAAGGAGCCGGGTTGCCGCCGCCGCCTCGGGCGCGGTCGCGCCATAGGCGGCATCGCTCCTCAGAGTGCCGCAGAGGCGCGGCCGGAGCTTGGGCTCCTGCGCCAGCCGACGCGCGAGGTCGGGAACCGCCTGGCAGGCCTCCTCCAGCACGAGTGCGGCCAAGAGCCGGGCACCCTGGCTGCCGGGCTCAGGACCGATGATCCGAATAGCCTGAGCCGGCAGGCTCGGGTCGATCTCGGTCCAGGTGGCGGCCCGGTTCTGGGCGAGGTCGCTTCCCTCCACCAGCTCGGCGGCGAGCGCCCGCCAGAGCTGGCGGCGCGTCAGCGTCGCCGTCGGCGCCCCCAGCACGATGAAGCCCATGGCGCCCAAGTCGAGCTCCGCCAGCTCGCCCACGCCATTGGCCAGACAGCGGTCCCGCTCATCGATGCGCAGCCGCCGCAAGAGCACGAGCCCGTCCGCGGTCTGCGCCCCCAGCCCTGCGCAAAAGGCCTGGATCGCCTCCTCCGGGCCGCTCGCCTCGATGATCGCCGCCGGCGCTTCGGGTGCGGCCTCGGCGACGCGATCCTTGGCGCGCTCGAGCGCGCCGGCCACACCCGCGAGCCGCACCGCCTGACGGGCATTCCCGGTGCCGAGGGCCGAGAGCGCCATCAGGAGCGCCAGCATGGCCGCGAGCCAGCGGCCGCTCACGCAGCCCCGCTCCCCGTCCGCAGCATCGGGTGCTGGGCGGCGGCCATGGCCTGGGTGGCGACCGGCAGAAACACCGTGAAGGTGCTGCCGCGCCCGATGGTGCTGTCGATGGTGAGCGCGCCGCGATGGTGGTTGACGATGTGCTTGACGATCGCCAGCCCGAGTCCGGTGCCGCCCATCGCCCGGGAGCGGGCGGCATCGACCCGGTAGAACCGCTCGGTCAGCCGCGCCAGATGCTCGCGGGGAATGCCTTCGCCCTGATCGATGACCGCGATCGATACCGCGGCGGGTCCGCCCGGCGGATAGCTCGGCGGCGGCTCCTTCGCCGGCTCCGCCACGATCCTCAGCTCCGCTCCGACCTTGCCGTATTTCAGCGCATTGTCGATCAGGTTCTGGAACACCTGGGTGAGCTCGTCCGCATCGCCCGCGATCGGTGGCAAGGCGCCGGCGAACTCGAGCCCGATGGTCATGCCGCGCTTGGCCGCCTGGATGTCGAGCGTGGCTTTGACCGCCGGCAGCAGCTCGCCCAGAACGATGATATCGGTCGGCGGGGTGTGCTCGCGCACTTCGATCCGCGACAAGGACAAAAGATCGCCCACCAGGCGGGCCATGCGCTGGCTCTGCTCATGCATGATCTCGAGGAAGCGCTCGCGCGCGGCGACGTCGTCCTTCGCCGGACCGCGGAGCGTCTCCACGAAGCCGATGAGCGTGGTCAAGGGCGTGCGCAGCTCGTGGCTGGCATTGGCGACGAAATCGGCGCGCATGCGCTCCAGCCGCTTCAAGCCGGTGACATCGTGCAGCAGGACCAGAAGCTGGCCGCCGCCGGTTCCCGGCAAGGGCGAGATCCGGATGCTGAAGTTGAGGTCCACCGGCGCCGGCAGCGTGATCTCGACCATGCGGCCGATACCCTCGGCCAAGGTCGCTTCGGCGGCGGCGAGCACGGCGGGCTGACGCAAGACCTCGACCAGGTTGCGCTCGATCACGCGCGGACCGAAGAGCTCGCGGGCGGCGGCGTTCGCATCGACGACGACGCGGCCGGGACCGAGCAGCAGCAGGGGATCGGGGACGCTGTCGAAGATCCTCTGCCTGGCCTGGGCGAGCGCCTCCAAGGCGGCGATCCGGGCGCCGAGGCGCTCCTCCAGGCGCGCCAGGATTTGGGCGGTGCGCCGGGTGAGCCCGGCATCGTCGGCAGGCGGCAGCGGACCGGCGATGCGGGCGACCTCCTCGGCCAGCCGCGCCAGCCCTACGAGCCGGCGATAATGCCCGATCGCGAGCCGGGCGAGCACGGCGATGGCAATGAGCCAGAGACCGGCCGCCGCCGCCAGGATGCGGGGATCGGCGAAGCCGAGCGCCAGCAGCACCGCCACGCTGGGCAGAGCCATGACCGCCACGATTTGCCATGGCACGCGATTGCCGTCGTGAAAGACCATCCGCCCAGACTGAAGGCTCGGCCGGCCGGCGCCGTCAAGCCCGGAGAGAGACAAGATCATGCGTTGGGCAGCCGTCCATGAAACTCGACGCCTTGCGGGTGTTGAGGTAGGAGATATCTATGCAACCCCGACATGGGGACGTCGCGCTGGACTACCGTCGGTACCGTGTCAACGCCCAGGATCGGCAGCCGCTCCTCGATTTCATGCTAGGAGCGCTGCAGGATGCTGGCTGCAGGGTGCTCCGGTGCACGCCGCCAAACGAGGCGCCGTTCCGAATCGGCTTTGAGACGCCCGATGGGGAGCGAATCGGCGTCATCGCGTACGCATTCCTCGCCACTCGAACGCCCACGAAAAACCGGCCGCTCGACGAACGCTCGTTCCAGATCAAATACGGGTCCAAGGGCGACGGCACGCCGCACGACGTGTGGCAGGATCCGTTCGGCATCTACACGACGCTGTTTTTTGGCATCGACCCAAAGGAGCGCTTCTTTGTCGCGGTCGACCCGGAAATGCACAATCCGACCAAGATGTTCATCCGGTTCGAGTTTAAGGACTCGCATGTGGAGCTGATCAAGAGGAACGGCTGGCACGTTTGGGAACGGCAGAAGCGCAGCGATGGTCTCGAGGAGCCGATCGAAGTTGTAGTTGGTGGTTCGGCGGCCAATTTTCTCCGGTTTGTGCAATTTGAAAGAGCGGCAAAAGGTCTAGATCAAGGTCATCGGCAGCTTCTAGCCGACAAGACGGAGCTTCTGAAGCGTCCGGCCGCGGGCGTTGCCGATATTGAGCCGGCAATCGACACCGTGGCGCTCCACCCGCTCGTACGAGAGCTGGCAATGAATCCACATCAAATTCTGGAGATCATCGCATCTGCCAGGCGCCTAAAGATGGCGGTGCGCGGCTGGGTTGCCGAGGAGCATTTGAAGACTGCGATCGAGAAGGCGCCCGGCATAACGGATTGCCAACGTCTAGATGTGGAGGGTGGCCCTGATATTAGGCTTCGCTACAAGGATGGGCGGCCGATTCTGATCGAGTGCAAGAATGTGCTTCGCCAAACCAACGCAAAGAAGCAGCCTCGCGTCGACTTCCAGCGAACCCGAGCATCGAAATCGGATCCTTGCTCGCGGTATTATGGTGCCGGAGAGTTCGATGTGCTGGCAGCTTGCCTCCACGCGGTGACCGAGCGATGGGAATTCAAGTACAAGCTCCCGATCGAGCTGCCAGGGCACAAGCAATGTCCGGGCAAGCTGGCCAGCAACGTCACGGTCGACGAAATGTGGGATGCCAGCATCGTGCCGATTCTTGAACGCTTGAGCGCATGAATGGGTAAGGCGCGAGCAATGACAGACCTCAAGGCAATTAGCCTCTATTCCGGGGCGGGTGGTCTCGACTATGGATTTGAGGCCGCCGGAATCGGTACTGCGGTTGCGCTAGAGGTCGATCCTGACTGTTGCGCGACGCTTCGGCGCAATCGTCCCTGGCCCATCATCGCCGACGACATTGCCGACGTGCCGACGGAACGCCTTCTCTCGGTTGCTGGGCTCAAGGCTGGCGAGGCCGACCTGCTGATAGGCGGGCCGCCATGCCAGCCCTTCTCAAAGTCGGGATACTGGGCCTCAGGGGATTCGGGACGCCTTCTCGACCCTCGTGCGTCCACTCTCGGCGCGTTCCTCCGCGTACTGCGTGAGGCTCAGCCGCGCGCGTTCCTTCTGGAGAATGTAGAAGGCCTTGGGTATCGCGGTAAGACGGAGGGGCTGTCGCTCATTCAAGAAACCATTGCAGCCATCAATAACGTTTGCGGATCCAGCTATCGTCCGAGCGTTGCTGTCCTAAATGCCGCTGACTATGGCGTGCCTCAGATGAGACGACGCCTCTTTGTCGTTGCCGGGAGAGATGGCGCTCATTTCAGATTTCCGCAACCAACCCACGCGGACCGGTCCAGCGACTTCCAGATGGATTCGTTCCAGCCGCATATCACCGCATGGGATGCTCTTCATGACCTGCCCGGCTCTTCGAACGAGGATCTTGGAATGAAGGGCCGATGGGCAGATCTGCTGCCGTCGATCCCTGAGGGCCAAAACTATCTCTGGCATACCGACAGGATGGGGGGCTTGCCATTGTTTGGCTGGCGCCGCCGCTTCTGGTCGTTCCTCCTAAAGCTCGCCAAGGATCGCCCTGCCTGGACATTGCAGGCGCAGCCAGGGCCTGCGACAGGTCCATTCCACTGGTCCAACCGTAGGCTTAGCGTTCGCGAGATGTGCCGCCTACAAACGTTTCCCAACGATATCGAGATAGTTGGAACCTATGGATCTGCGCAGCGGCAGATAGGCAATGCGGTCCCATCGCTTCTTGCGGAGGTCCTTGGTCGTGAGATCAGACGGCAGCTCCTTGCTAGCCCAGCCGCCACCGGCTCGGTTCAGCTCGCGATTGATCCCGCAAGAATCCCGGTGCCGCCGGCTGAGCCTGTAGCGCAAGTGCCCGCTAAGTACCTCGCGCTACGAGGCACGCACCAAGCGCACCCCGGAACGGGGCGCGGGCCGGGCGCTCGCCGCCGGCCACCGGCCGAGAAACATGCGGAGCTTCCGCTCGAATAGCTCTGGCTTGCGCGTTTCGCATTCCCAGATGACGAGCGTTTTCCAGCCCAGCCGACGCAAGGCAGCGATCGCCGTACGATCACGCTCAATGTTTCGCTCAAGCTTCGGCAGCCAATAGTCGAGCCGAGATTTTGGCGGGCGCGCCAAGCGACATCGCGCGTGCAGGTGCCAAAAGCAGCCATGGACGAAGATCACTTTGCTCAGGCCCGGAAAGCAGAGGTCAGGAGTTCCCGGCAAATCGCGGCGATGGAGCCGAAAGCGAAAGCCCAAGGCGTAAGCAGCTCGTCGGACGACGATTTCCGGTCGCGTATCGGTCTTTCGGATGCGCTGCATGACGGCGCTGCGCTCTGCGGGGGTAATTCGGTCAGCCATGGAGGTTGTCCAATAGCGCACGCCTAATCGCCGCGCTATTCATTTGCGGCTCACAATCCGATATGGCCGCGCTCTGTAGAATGCCCAGAGATTACCTTCGCATTGGCCCGAGTCGCGGATTTACCGGACGGCTTCGTGGGCGGCGAGCGCGGCGCTACCGCTTGGCACAGTGATCGCCTTCGAGGGTAATTGGGACACGCTGCCCCGGGGCCGAGCCGGTCGATATCCTCCCGGAGCCGGAAGACCCGGAAAGCGCCCGCTCGGCCGATGCCGGGCCCGCCGACGCCAAGTTCCGCTGACCTCAGGCGGCACGCCTTACGCCCAGCGTGCCGCAACCTGCCATCCGGCAGGTGCGGTATTTGACTGCCGAATCGGCTGACGGCATTTTTGTCGCATGAGCGGCGCCACCCGCAAAGTCACGGTGCATCTTCCCGTCGCGTTGCTTGTCAAAGCGCAACGGGTAACCGGTGAGGGTGTCACCGAGACACTCCGTCAGGGGCTGGAGGCGCTGACTGCGGCGAAGGCCGCCCGCGATCTACGGCGCCTGCGCGGCAAGATCGCGCTCGCGATCGATCTCAAGGAACTGCGCCGCGATCGGCGATGATCGCCGTCGATACCAGCCCCTTGATCGCACACCTGTACGTCAATCGGGACACGCGCCGCGCGATAGGCCGGCAGACCCGCCCCTTTCAGTCTTCCCGCGTCCTACTTCACCGCTTCGTGGGCGGCGAGGGCGGCGATGTTGACCAGCTCGGAGACGGTGGCACCCATCTGTACGATCTGCACCGACTTGGCGAGACCGATGAGGAGCGGGCCGATCACGGTGGCCCCGCCCAGCTGCTGCATCAGCTTGTAGGAGACATTGGCGGTGTGGAGGGCGGGCATGATCAGCACGTTGGCCGGACCCGAGAGCCGGCAGAACGGGTAGAGCTTGCGGATCTCGTCGTTGAGCGCCACGTCCGGCGACATCTCGCCGTCATATTCGAAATCCACCTGGCGGCGATCCAAGGCCAGCATGGCTTCGCGGATGCGCTGCGCCTTCTCGCGCATGGGGTTGCCGAAATTGGAGAAGGACAATAGCGCCACCCTGGGCTCATGGCCCATCTGGCGGGCCTTGGCGGCGGTCTGGATGGCGATGTCGGCCAGTACTTCCGGATCGGGCAGCTCGTGCACATGCGTATCGGCGATGAACACGGTGCGGCCCTTCGACAACACGATCGAGAGCCCAAAGACGCGGGCCCGCGGGCTGGTGTCGATGACCCGGATGATGTCCTCGTAGGCAACCCAGAAATTGCGGGTGACGCCGGTCACCAGCGCATCGGCATCGCCGCAGGCGACCATGCAGGCGCCGAAGACGTTGCGGTCCTGGTTCACCATGCGCTGGCAGTCGCGGGCGAGGAAGCCCTTGCGCTGCAGGCGGTTGTAGAGGAACTCGGTGTAGCGCTGGTTGTGCTGGGAGAGCCGCGCATTGTGAATCTCGAGGTCGACGCCGCCGACGACCCCGATCGCGGCCATGGTGTCGTGGATGCGCGCTTCGCGCCCGATCAGGACCGGCGTGCCGTAGCCGGCATTGCGGAAGGCGACGGCGGCGCGGATCACCCGCTCCTCCTCGCCCTCGGCGAACACCACGCGCTTCGGGTTCTCCTGCACCTTGTCGAAGATGCGCTGCAGGCTGGCGGCGGTGGGGTCGAGCCTGGCGCTCAAGCTGGCGCGATAGCCCTTGAGATCCATGATCGGCTTCCTGGCCACGCCGCTGTCCATCGCCGCCTTGGCGACGGCGGAGGAGACGGTGCCGATAAGGCGCGGATCGAAGGGTGCGGGGATGATGTAGTCCGGACCGTAGCGCAGCTTGCGCCCGGCATAGGCGCGGCCGACCTCGTCCGGCACGTCCTCGCGGGCGAGCTGGGCGAGCGCCTCGGCGGCGGCGATCTTCATGGCGTCGTTGATGGTGGAGGCGCGCACATCGAGGGCGCCGCGGAAGATGTAGGGGAAGCCCAGGATGTTGTTGACCTGGTTGGGATAGTCCGAGCGGCCGGTGGCGACAATGGCGTCGGGGCGGACCGCCTTCACCGCCTCCGGGGTGATCTCCGGGTCGGGATTGGCCATGGCGAAGATGATCGGACGGTCGGCCATGCCGCGGACCATCTCCTGATTGACCGCGTCCTTGGAGGAGAGGCCGAAGAGGACATCGGCGCCTTGCATCGCCTCGGCCAAGGTGCGCGCCTTGGTCTTGGCCGCATGCGCCGACTTCCACTGGTTCATGCCGGCGGTGCGGCCCTGGTAGACCACGCCCTTGGTGTCGCATAGCACCACGTTGTCATGGGGCATGCCCATGGTCTTCAAGAGCTCGACGCAGGCGATCGCCGCCGCACCTGCACCGTTCACCACCATGCGCGCGTTCTTGAGCGTGCGGCCGGTCAGATCGAGGGCGTTGATGAGAGCCGCGGCGACGATGATGGCGGTGCCGTGCTGGTCGTCGTGGAAGACCGGAATGTCGAGGAGCTCGCGCAGGCGCTGCTCGATGATGAAGCACTCCGGCGCCTTGATGTCCTCGAGGTTGATGCCGCCGAAGGCCGGTCCGAGATAGCGCACGCAGTTGACAAACTCGTCCACGTCCTTGGTGTCGATCTCGAGATCGATGCCGTCCACGTCGGCAAACCGCTTGAAGAGGACCGCCTTGCCCTCCATGACCGGCTTGGCCCCCAGGGGTCCGAGATCGCCCAGGCCCAAGACCGCGGTGCCGTTGGTGATGACGGCGACCATGTTGCCCTTGGCGGTGTAGTCGTAGACCTTGGTGGGATCGCGGTAGATCTCGAGGCAGGGGGCGGCCACGCCGGGCGAGTAGGCGAGCGACAGGTCGCGCTGGGTGGTGAGCGGCTTGGTTGCCACCACTTCGATCTTGCCCGGCCGGCCGCTCGCATGCATGTCGAGGGCTTCTTGGTCGGTGACTCGGGACTCGCTGTCCATTGGGCTCGGCTCCGGGACGTTTCCTTTAGGCGCTGACGATGTCCCGGTCTTCGGCCAGGTTCCAGCGGCGTCGTTCCATAGTGGGCCAAGTGCCTGGCCTGCGTCCAGTTTTTGGCCAATCCTGGCCGCTTGAGACCCTCCCATGCTAGCCTCGCCGGCTTCCGTTCCTGCCATCTTCCGGAGTCCCGTGCCCGACCTTCCGCGACCCGGACCCGCCACCGAGGCCAGCCCCTTGATGGCGCAATATCTTGAGATCAAGGCCCAGCATCCGGACTGCCTGTTGTTCTACCGGATGGGGGACTTCTACGAGCTGTTCTTCGAGGACGCAGCCAAGGCGGCCCAGGCCCTCGACATCGCCTTGACCAAGCGCGGCAAGCATGACGGCGAGGACATCCCCATGTGCGGGGTGCCGGTGCATGCGAGCGATGCCTACCTCTCCCGCCTCATCCGCAAGGGCTTCCGGGTCGCGGTCTGCGAGCAGGTGGAGGACCCGGCAGAAGCCAAGCGCCGCGGCGCCAAATCGGTGGTCCAGCGCGCGGTGGTGCGGATCGTCACGCCCGGCACCTTGACCGAGGACAATCTGCTCGACGCCAGGACCAACAACTATCTGGCGGCCCTTGCCGATGCCCAAGGCGAGCTGGCGATCGCCTGGGTCGATGTGTCGACGGGGGCGCTCTGGGTGGCGCCAGTCGCCGGCACCTCGCTTGCCGCCGAGCTTGCCCGCCTGGACCCGGCCGAGCTCTTGCTGCCGGAGCGGCTGTTCCAAGATGCGGACCTCATGCAGGCGATCGCGGACTGGAAGCCGGTGCTGGTGCCGCTCCCGGGTGCGCGCTTCGAGTCCACATCCGGACGGCGCCGGCTGGAGGCGCTGTTTCGGGTCGCATCCCTCGATGCCTTCGGGTCTTTCAGCCGCAGCGAAGGGGCCGCCGCCGGCGCGCTCGTCGACTATGTCGAGCTGACCCAGAAGGGACGGTTGCCCCGGCTCTCCCCGCCCAGGCGAGCCGCACCCGGCCATAGCCTGGAGATCGACGCGGCCACCAGGCGGAATCTCGAGCTCTCGCGCACGCTCACGGGCGAGCGCGAGGGCAGCCTGTTGGGCGTCATCGATCGGACCGTGTCGGGCGCCGGCGCCCGGCTCCTGGCCGAGCGCCTGGCAGCGCCGCTCCGCGACGTGGCGCTCATCGAGGCGCGTCTCGATGCGGTGCAATTCTTCCTCGCCGACGAAAGGCTGCGCCAGGAGCTGCGCCATCGCTTGCAGCGCGTGGCCGATCTGGCGCGAGCCCTGGCCCGGCTCACCGTGGGCCGCGGCGGCCCCCGCGACCTGGCCGCGTTGCGCGACGGCTTGGCCCAGGCGAGTGAGATCCGCCAGCTCTTGGCCGCACCCCGGCTGGCGCCGATGCCGCTCGAGATCGCCCGATCCGATCGCGACCTCGGCGATCACACGGCTCTCGTCGACACGCTCACGCGCGCGCTTGGCGACGAGCTGCCGATGCTGGCCCGCGACGGTGGCTTCATCCGGCCCGGCTATCGGAGCGAGCTCGACGAGCTCCGGGGGCTACGCGACGAGAGCCGGCGCCTCATCGCCAATCTGCAGAGCCGCTATGCGGCCGAAACCGGCATCGCCTCGCTCAAGATCCGCCACAACAACGTGCTGGGGTATTTCATCGAGGTCACCCAGACCCATGCCGAGAAGCTCATCGGGCTTGCTGGATTCATTCACCGGCAGACCATGGCGAATGCGGCGCGCTTTGCCACGACGGAGCTGGGCGAGCTCGAATCCCGCTTGGCGAGCGCGGCGGAAAAGGCGCTTTCCCTCGAGCTCGAGATGTTCGAGACGCTCACCGGCGAGGTCCGTGGCCGAGCAGAAGACATCGCGCAGGCTGCCGATGCGCTGGCTCGGCTCGATGTGGCGAGCGCGCTCGCCGAGCTCGCCGCCGAGCGCCTCTATGCGCGGCCCAGCGTCGATGCCTCCCGGCGGTTCCGGGTCAAGGGCGGACGGCATCCGGTGGTCGAGGCGGCATTGACCCATGCGGGAGCCGGCGCCTTCGTCGCCAATGATTGCGATCTCGCCCCGGAACGGCGGCTGTGGCTCCTGACCGGACCCAACATGGCGGGCAAATCCACCTTCCTCCGCCAGAACGCGCTCATCGCCATCCTGGCCCAGATGGGTTCCTACGTTCCCGCCGCCGCCGCGGAGATCGGCCTGGTCGACCGTCTCTTCAGCCGTGTCGGCGCCGCCGACGATCTCGCGCGCGGCCGCTCCACCTTCATGGTCGAAATGGTCGAGACTGCGGCGATCCTGAACCAGGCGACGGAGTCCTCGCTGGTGATCCTGGACGAGATCGGCCGCGGCACGGCGACCTTCGACGGGCTGTCGATCGCCTGGGCCACGGTCGAGCACCTGCACGAGATCAATCGCTGCCGCGCCCTCTTCGCCACCCATTACCATGAGCTGACGGCGCTCGCCGCCAAGCTGGCCGGCATCAGCCTGCAGACCATGCGGGTGAAGGAGTGGCAGGACGACGTGATCTTCCTGCACGAGGTGGCCCCGGGTGCCGCCGACCGCTCCTACGGCATCCACGTAGCGAAGCTTGCGGGACTGCCGGATTCCGTCGTCGCCCGCGCCGGAGAGGTGCTGGCGCTCTTGGAAGAGGGCGAGGATGCGAGCACGCTGGCACGCCTCGCCGACGATCTGCCGCTGTTCCAGGCAATGCGGCCGAGCGCAAAGCCGAGCCCTTCGGGGACGGACCCGCTGGACCAGGCGCTGTCGGCGCTCAACCCCGACGAGCTCACGCCGAAAGAGGCGCTGGAGGCGCTTTACCGGTTGAAGGGTCTCACGAAGCGCTAGCCCGTATTTCTCAGTGCGCCCCGAGGGCGCGGATCACCAGTGGAGGAAGGTACCACCCGGACAGTAGTCGGTTCGATCTGGTAGCTGGCAAGCGGCTTGGCGGGGCAACCCGTCGGGCTGGAGCCTTGCGACGAAGGCCGCGATAG
>JACQAG010000028.1 GCA_016195085.1 Pseudomonadota bacterium
CCTTCCCCGTGCTCGCCACACCGACCCAAACCCAGCGCCGCGCCTTCGATCTGCTCGCCCTCCAACCGACGCTGTAGTCAGGACCCGCAACCAAATGCGAGTCACATCAGCGCCTTGCTCGAAAAATGGGTAAAGTTCGGGCTAAAGAAGCCCGCCTGTCAGTCCATAGGCGGTCTATTTTGCCAGCGTAACTGCCGGTCTCACCAGTTCCACCAGGAAACGCGGCAGCGCCGGAGCGCTGCCGAAGCAACTCATACGAGCTCTTCATGGTGGCGGTCCGAGACCGGTATGGCTTGGCTGGACCGCGACCGGCATCTCCGCCGTTCCGAATCCGATCTCCATCCGCTTCATAGCCCGCCGCCAAACCGCGCCCGTTCGGGCCCTCGATGCCGTCGCCTTGATGAACTTCCCGATGGGAAGGGCAAGGCGGCATGGTCGCTGTTCTACGCGTCCGATGGACGGTCGTTCCTCAACTCGCTCCTCAACCATTGCTGACCTGTAGCCGATGCGGCGAGATCAAATCATTTCGATGCAGCCGAATGATTCGGGTCAACGCCAATGGAAAGCGTCTCGATGCTTGGCTGATCTACAAGTGCACCACGTGTGACAGCACCTGGAACTGGCCTATCTTGGAACGCCGACGCGTCGGCACCGTCGATCCAGCCTTCTTGGTGGCGCTCCAGACAAATGACCCGCAGCTGGTCCGACAGCTCGCTTTTGATGTCACGGCCCTGCGGCGCACGCAGCACCGTGTCCAGGAATTCGCCGAAGTTAAGGTGCGAAAGGAGGTGCTCGAAGGAGAGGTACTGCCGAGATCTCAACTGGAGATCCAGATTGCCGCCCACGAACCGGTCGCCCTTCGTCTAGACCGACTGCTTGCGACCGAGCTGGGCAATCAGTCGCGAGCGCGCATTCATAGTCTGCGGGAGAAAGGGACGCTCGTAGTATCTCCGGACGGACCGCGCGTGCTCAGCAGACCCGCACGCGATTGGATGTGCATCACCATGCACTTATCGAAGGAAAGCGACGGTGACAAGATCGCGAGAGCGGCTGCGGGGCTTTTGCTGTGAAGGCACCTAGTTGCAGGATATGCGTCCGTGTTGCGATATATGCGTCCATTCAGAAGCGCTCGACAGAGGAGCGTGGTGGGCCCGGCAGGACTCGAACCTGCGACAACACCGTTATGAGCGGCGCGTTCTAACCACCTGAACTACGGGCCCGTCCAGGTGTCAGATATCAGGTGTCAGGACCAGACGCCAGATACCCCGATCCTGGCACCTGACATCCGACTCCTGTCCCCTGCCTTACGTGTCGAGGAAGCTGCGGAGCTTGCGGGACCGGCTCGGGTGCTTGAGCTTGCGCAAGGCCTTGGCCTCGATTTGGCGGATGCGCTCGCGGGTGACGGAGAATTGCTGACCCACCTCTTCCAAGGTGTGGTCGGTGTTCATGCCGATGCCAAAGCGCATGCGCAAGACCCGCTCCTCGCGCGCCGTCAGCGAGGCCAGGACCCGGGTGGTGGTCTCGCGGAGATTGGCTTGAATGGCCGCGTCCAAGGGCAGGACCGCGTTCTTGTCCTCGATGAAATCGCCCAGATGGCTGTCTTCCTCGTCGCCGATCGGGGTCTCGAGGCTGATCGGCTCCTTGGCGATCTTCAAGACCTTCCGCACCTTCTCCAAGGGCATACCGAGCTTCTCGGCCAGCTCCTCGGGCGTGGGCTCGCGGCCGATCTCGTGCAGCATCTGGCGGGACGTGCGCACCAGCTTGTTGATGGTCTCGATCATGTGCACGGGAATGCGGATGGTGCGCGCCTGGTCGGCGATCGAGCGGGTGATCGCCTGCCTGATCCACCAGGTGGCGTAGGTCGAGAACTTGTAGCCGCGGCGGTACTCGAACTTGTCCACCGCCTTCATCAGCCCGATGTTGCCTTCCTGGATCAGGTCGAGGAACTGCAGGCCGCGGTTGGTATACTTCTTGGCAATGGAGATCACCAAGCGGAGGTTCGCTTCCACCATCTCCTTCTTCGCCCGGCTCGCCTCGCGCTCGCCCTTCTGCACGGTCTGCACGATGCGGCGGAACTCGGCGATCTGCAGGCCCGCCTCGACGGAGACCTGCGCCACCTGCAGACGGAGCTCGACGACGTCCTTGCCGTGGCGAGCGATGTAGCGCGCCCAGGCTTTGCCCGGCAGCTCGCCCATGCGCTCGATCCAGCCCGGGTCGAGCTCGCTGCCGAAGTAGTTCTTGACGAAGTCCTCGCGCTTGACCTGGCAGCTCTCGGCCAGGCGCAGCATCTTGCCTTCGAGCTGGGTCAGGCGGCGATTGAGGCCGTAGAGCTGGTCCACCAGCTGCTCGATGCGGCCGTTGTTGAGCCGGACGGTCTTCATGAACTCGACCAGCTGGTCGCGCACCTTCTCATAGCGCCGCTCGGTCGAGCGGCTCAGATCCTCGCCCTTCTTCAGCCGCTGGATGCGGCGGTCCTGCATGCGGTGGAGCTGCTTGTAGGTGCTGGCGATGGCGTCGAACTTCTCCAGGATCACCGGCTTCAGCTCGAGCTCCATGGCGGCGAGCGAGATGGCGCTTTCCTCGCCCTCCTCCTCCTCGCTGTCGCCTTCGGGCGGCGGCACCTCGGCCACGGTTTCGGCTTCCGCCTCGGTGCCGGCTTCCACCTCGGCCACCTCGGCCGCACTGGGGCCGCCGCCATAGGTGGCATCCAGATCGATGATGTCGCGCAGCAGCATGCGGCCGTCGTTCAAGGCATCGCGCCAGAGGATGAGTGCCCGGATGGTGAGCGGGCTCTCGCAGATGCCGCCGATCATCATCTCGCGGCCGGCCTCGATGCGCTTGGCGATGGCGATCTCGCCCTCGCGCGACAGGAGCTCGACCGAGCCCATCTCGCGCAGATACATGCGCACGGGGTCGTCGGTGCGGCCGATGTCGTCCTCATCGACATTGCCGATGACCTTGGGCTCGCCCGCTTCCTCGGCCTCCTCGACCGGGGCGGCGTCGTTCGCGGGCTGGGCGGCAGTGTCCTCGCTCTCTTCGGCGTCGACGACGTTGACGCCCATCTCGGAGAGCGACGTCATCACGTCCTCGATCTGCTCGGAGGACATCTGATCGGGCGGGAGAGCGGCATTCAGCTCATCATAGGTGATGTAGCCGCGCTCCTTGCCCCGCTGGAGCATGCGCTTGACGGCAACGCCCATGGTGTCCATGAGCGGGCCATCGGGCGTCTCTTCCCGGGTTGCCGTCTCTTCGGTGTTCGCTGCCGGTTTCGTAGCCATTAATTGTCCTACCCCGTATCCAACGCCCCGTTTCCACCCCCGCTCGGACCGGCGAACCGTTCAAATCGCGGCCCGATGGCCTCGATCAATGCCGCTCGAACGCCGCCGGCGGCGACCAACCTCTCTGCCGCGACGCTTCGCTGCCCCGGCGCCGGACAAGCCGCGCATGGGCTCGATTCATCTCCAAGAACTCTGTTTCAACATCGGCCCCGGTCGATGCGCGCCGGGCCCCACCCCACCCGTCGCGCCGCCCTGCGGACGCGCCAACACCCGCGAAAGAGGTATAACTCACGACCTCATCGCTCGCTAAGCTCGCCCACGCTCAGTGAAAACCCTGGCCCCATCAGGTGGCGCCTTGGGCGGTCGCTGTCAAGATATCTTGAGGGACGAACGGCAAAGTTCTCAGGCAGGTGGCGACCAAATCGGCCTCGAGCAGCGCCCCGCCGCCGCACCTCACCTTCAGTGCAGTACTTTTCCAGAAACAATAAGTTGCTGTGCCTCGGCCAATTGTTGAGCCCGCAGTATTTTTTGCTCTTCCTCAGTATTACTTGAGGCAGGGTTCACAATCATTTCGGTCAACTCTGCGAGCTCTTCTTGGAGAATAGGGACCTGGAGCCTTTGAAACACATCGTTCCAGCCGGCGGCGGCCAGCTCAGTTGCCGCGTCCCGCGCGACGAATTTGAAGTTTCTGAGAAAAGACTTCTCGCTCAATAACTTGATCTCTTCGGCGAGGCCTTCGGCCGAGAGCTCGGCCATGATCGCGTCGGTCGACTGGAGATCGGGAAATGAGTGAATGTCCAAGAGCTTCAGGCGGATTTTCTCGAGCCCCGGATCTTTGAGCGCGACGATGCCCAAGAGTTCGCCCAGCTCGGCCAGCAGCTCTGGGTGATTGATCAAGGTGAAGATCAGGACCTGCTCTTGGCGGGTTTGATAGACGGTGAGGTCGTTGCGGGCCCCCTGGCCCTCTCTCAGCGCCTGGTCGACATAGGCTGTGATGTTCTTGTTGCCGAATCGCCGCCAGCGCCTGGCGGAGCGCTGATCGGTGCGGCCATCGCCATAGGCAAGCTCGACGATGCGCCTGACGACGTTTCGATCGGTGACGAAGGCGCTCGCCGAATGGGGGCCCGTCTCCTCGCCGAAGGCGGCACGCGCCCGGCCGATGAAGTCGCGCCGGTAAAGGTTGCGGATCTCGGGATCCTCGATTCGCGCCAGCAGCGCGCGAATGGTGTGCTGGAACTTGGCGCGCCGTTCCGGCGTGTTCACCGGTTGGGCCTCGGCCCAATATTGCTGCCACAGCGTCTCGACCAGCGGGCGGGCGCCGCCGATCAGCTGACGGACCGCCTCCGGCCCGGCCTTGCGCACCAGCGTGTCGGGATCCTCGCCCTTGGGCAGGCTCAGGAACCGGAGCGACTTCCCCGGCGCCAAGAGCGAGAGCGCCCGATCCGCCGCGCGCGCGGCCGCGCGCTCGCCGGCGGCATCGCCGTCGAAGCAGAGCACCGGTTCCGGCGCCAACCGCCAGAGCTCAGCCAGCTGATCCTCGGTCAAGGCCGTGCCGAGAGGAGCGACCGCCTCAACGATCCCCGCTTGGAACAGCGCGATCACGTCCATGTAGCCCTCGACGACCAGCACCTCCCCGGTCTTGAGCGCGGCCTCGCGGGCGTGCGCGTAGCCATAGAGCATGCGCCCCTTGTGGAAGAGGGGCGAGTCGGGAGAGTTCAGATATTTGGGCTGACCGTCGCTCAAGATGCGGCCGCCGAAGGCGACGACCCGGCCGCGGCGATCGGTGATCGCGAACATGACCCGGTCGCGGAAATAGTCGAAGGGCTCGCGCCCGTCCTCCGGCTGCTTCAACAGGCCGGCCGCCACCATCTGCGTCTCTTCCACACCCTGGCGTTTCAGCTCGGTCTTGAGCTGGCCGGGGTTGGCGGGCGCATAGCCCAAGCGGAAGCGCTGGATGGTGGCCTCATCGAGGCCGCGGCGCTTCAGATACTCCATGGCGGCACGGCCGCCCGGCATGCGCAATTGCTTCTCGTAAAAGGCCGCGGCGGCCTCGACGATGGTTTGCAGCGAGGTCTCGCGCTGGCGGCGTTCGCGATCGCCCGGCGCTTCCTCTGGCAAGGCAAGACCGGCCTCCGCCGCCAGGCGCTCGACCGCGTCCCGGAACGCCAGGCCCTCGGTTCCCATGACGAAGCTGATGGCATCGCCATGGGCGCCGCAGCCGAAGCAATGATAGAAGCCCTTGTCCTCATTGAGGGTGAATGAGGGCGTCTTCTCGTTGTGGAAGGGGCAGAGGCCGGTGTGCTCGCGGCCGCGGCGGGTGAGCTTGACCCGGCGCCCGACCAGTGCTGCCAACGACACCCTGGATCTGAGCTCATCCAGGAATTCGGCCGGAAGGCTCATCGATTCCGTCCGATGCTTGTTCCGTTGATCTCGCCTCGCTCGGCGGGAGACGAAAAACCAAGCTAGGCCAACGTCGCGTTCGTGGGAAGCGGGCAGGCCACCTCAGCCAAGCGCCTTCCGCAAGATGCCGCTGGCCTTGGAGAGATCCATTTGCCCGGCATAGCGCTCCTTCAGGAGGGCCATGCAGCGGCCGATGTCCTTGACCGTCTTGGCCCCGATTTCGGCCACCACGGCCTCCACCGCGCGGCCGATCTCCGCCTCGTCCATCTGGCGCGGCAGGAATCCCTCGATGATGCGGATCTCCTCCTCTTCCTTGTCCACCAGATCTTGCCGGCCACCTTGCTGGAACAGCGGAATCGCCTCGCGGCGCTGCTTGATCATGCCTTGCAGCATGGCGTTGATCTCGTCTTCGCCGATTCCCTCGCTCACCCCCTTGGGGCGGGCGGCGATGTCGCGATCCTTGAGCTGCGCCAAGATCATACGGATGGTCGAGACGGCCCGTTCCGCGCGTGCCTTCATCGCTTCTTTGAGAGCCTCGCTCAGACGCTTGCGCAACATTCTCCGGACCTCGCGGCAATCATTGGGAAACTTTACGATAAGGCGGGCCCGCCGCACGCTGGGAGAATTTCCCAACGCGCTGAAATTGAACACAATATCTGCAAGCCGATGACTTGACGGGCACAAGCAGTTTGCATATTTAGACAGCGCTTTTCGCCGCGCAAGCTCAGAACTCCCTGGGACCCGTGACCCGTGCGTCCCCCGCAGGCATAGCGGGATGTGCGGGTTCGCGCTTGCCCGATAGGTTCCGGGCAACCGGGCGCCCCCCGAGGATCGATGATGGCCGAGACTCAAACCTTGACGCCGCCCACCGCCGGACCACCCGGCGCCACGGCGGCCTTGGTGCTGGCCGACGGCACGGTCTTCTGGGGCAAAGGTGTGGGCGCCACCGGAACGGCGGTGGGCGAAGTCTGCTTCAACACCTCGATGACCGGCTACCAGGAGATCCTGACCGATCCCTCCTATGCCGGTCAGATCATCACCTTCACCTTCCCGCATATCGGCAATGTCGGCGCCAATCCGGCCGACATTGAGTCGGCGACACCCGCCGCGCGCGGCCTCGTCATCCGCGCCGACATCACCGAGCCCGCCAACTACCGCGCCGGCCGGCATCTGGACGACTGGCTCAAATCCGCGGGCCTCGTCGGCATCGCCGGCATCGACACCCGCCAGCTCACCAGGCGCATTCGCGATCTGGGCGCGCCCACCGGCGCGCTTTGCCATGGCCAGGCCGGGCGCCTCGACGTGACCGGCCTCCAAGCCGAAGCGGCATCCTGGCCGGGGCTCGAAGGCATGGACTTGGCCATCGAGGTCTCCTGCCGGCAATCCTACAAATGGGACGAGACCACCTGGGCCTTCGCGCCCGACGGCTATGGGCGGCTTTCCGAGCCCCGCTATCACGTCGTGGCGGTCGACTATGGCGCCAAACGCAACATCCTGCGCTGCCTGGCTGCGTCCGGCTGCCGGGTGACCGTGGTTCCGGCCACATCCAGCGCTGACGACATCCTCGCCCACAAGCCCGATGGCGTCTTCCTTGCGAACGGCCCCGGCGATCCGGCTGCGACCGGGCGCTATGCCGTCCCGGTCATCCAGGACCTGCTCGGCACGGGCGTGCCGATCTTCGGCATCTGCCTCGGCCATCAGATGCTGGCGCTGGCGCTCGGCGGCCGCACGCGCAAGATGGCGAAGGGCCATCGCGGCGCCAACCATCCGGTCAAGGATCTCGCCACCGGCAAGGTCGAGATCACCAGCCAGAACCACGGCTTCGTGGTCTTGCCGGAGACGCTGCCGGATGAGGCCGAGGTGAGCCACGTCTCGCTGTTCGACGGCTCGAACGAAGGCTTCCGGCTCAAGGACCGGCCGGTCTTCTCCGTGCAGTACCATCCGGAAGCCTCGCCCGGGCCGATGGACAGCCACTATCTCTTCGACCGCTTCGTCGGCTTGATGGACGCCAGCAAAGCGGGCAAGCGGTGAGCGTGGTGAGGATCATTGTCGCGCGGGGTTGCGTTCTTTCCCCCGCCCCCCTTGCGGGGGCGGGCTGGGTCGTCGCGAGCATCCGCGATGCGCTTGTTGTTCCCCCCTCCCCAACCCTCCCCCGCAAGGGGGGAGGGAGTAGGAATTAGGCACCCAACCCTCCATGCCGAAGCGCACCGACATCAAGAGCATTCTCATCATAGGCGCCGGACCGATCGTCATCGGCCAGGCCTGCGAGTTCGACTATTCCGGCGCGCAGGCCTGCAAGGCCTTGAAGAGCGAGGGCTACCGGGTGGTGCTGGTCAATTCCAATCCGGCCACGATCATGACCGATCCGGGGCTGGCGGATGCGACCTATATCGAGCCGATCACCCCCGACATGGTGGCGAAGGTAATCGCCCGGGAGCGCCCGGATGCGCTGTTGCCCACCATGGGCGGACAGACCGCGCTCAACACGGCGATGGCGCTCGCCGACAACGGCACGCTGGAGCGCTACGGCGTCGAGCTCATCGGCGCCAAGCGCGAGGCGATCGCGAAGGCCGAGGACCGCCTCAAGTTCCGCGAGGCCATGGCGGGGATCGGGCTCGAGAGCCCGCGCTCGAGGCTGGTGAAAAGCCTGGATGAAGCGCTGGCGGCAATCGATGAGGTCGGGCTGCCGATGGTCATCCGCCCGTCCTTCACCTTGGGCGGCTTGGGCGGCGGCATCGCCTACAACCGCGAGGAGGTGGAGCGGGTCGTCGGCAACGGACTCAGGATGTCGCCGGTGCACGAGGTGCTGGTGGAAGAATCGGTGCTCGGCTGGAAAGAGTTCGAGATGGAGGTGGTGCGCGACCGGGCGGACAACTGCATCATCATCTGCTCGATCGAGAATGTGGACCCCATGGGCATCCATACCGGCGACTCGATCACGGTGGCGCCGGCGCTGACCTTGACCGACAAGGAATACCAGCCAAGATCGCGGCCAAGCTCGCGGTCGGTTACACCCTGGACGAGCTCGACAACGACATCACCAAGGTGACGCCGGCCTCCTTCGAGCCGACCATCGACTACGTCGTCACCAAGATGCCGCGGTTCACCTTCGAGAAGTTCCCCGGCGCCTCGCCCCTGCTCACCACCTCGATGAAGTCGGTGGGCGAGGCGATGTCGATCGGCCGCAGCTTCCAGGAATCCCTGCAGAAGGCGCTGCGCTCGATGGAGACCGGCCTCTCCGGCCTGAACGAGGTGGAGATCCCGGGTGCCGCTCCCGGCGGCGCCGATCTCGACCGCCGGGCGGTGATCAAGGCGCTGAGCGAGCCGACGCCGGACCGGCTCCTGCGCATCGCCCAGGCGTTCCGGCTCGGGCTCGGCATCGAGGAGGTGCACTCCGCCTGCCGCTACGATCACTGGTTTCTCCGCCAGATCGCCGAGCTGGTGGCCGCCGAGGCGCGCATCCGCGCCGAAGGATTGCCCGGCGACCGCGCCGGCCTCATGGACCTCAAGCGCATGGGCTTCTCGGATGCGAGGCTGGGCGAGCTCACCGATCTGGAAGAGGCCGCCGTCGCCCGCCGCCGAAACGAACTCGACGTGCATCCCGTCTACAAGCGCATCGACACCTGCGCCGCCGAGTTCCCCTCGAGCACGCCCTACATGTATTCCACCTATGAGGGCGAACCTTCGACGCCGCGCGAATGCGAGAGCGAGCCCAGCGATCGCCGCAAGGTGGTGATCCTCGGCGGCGGCCCCAACCGCATCGGCCAGGGCATCGAGTTCGACTATTGCTGCGTGCACGCGGCCTATGCGCTGAAAGACGCCGGGTTGGAGACCATCATGGTCAACTGCAACCCGGAGACGGTGTCGACCGACTACGACACCTCCGACCGGCTCTACTTCGAGCCGCTCACCGCCGAGGACGTGATCGAGCTCGTGCGCACGGAATCGAAGGCGGGCACCCTTGCCGGCCTCATCGTGCAGTTCGGCGGCCAGACCCCGCTCAAGCTCGCCAGCGCGCTCGAGGCGGCGGGCATTCCCATTCTCGGCACCTCGCCCGATGCCATCGATCTCGCCGAAGACCGCAAGCGCTTCCAGGGGCTGCTGATCCGGCTCGGCTTGCGGCAGCCGACCAACGGCACCGCCTTCACCGTCGAGGAGGCGGAAGCAGTCGCGGGCGCCATCGGCTATCCCGTCGTCATCCGCCCCTCCTATGTGCTGGGCGGCCGCGCCATGGAGATCGTGCATGAGGTGGGCCAGCTCCGCCGCTATATGCGCGAAGCCATCCGCACCTGGGGCAAGAACCCGATCCTGATCGACAGCTTCCTCAAGAACGCCTACGAGGTGGATGTCGACGCCATCGCCGATCGCCACGATGTGTTCATCGCCGGCGTCATGGAGCACATCGAAGAGGCCGGCATCCACTCCGGCGATTCCGCCTGCTCCCTGCCGCCGCAATCCTTACCCAAGCCGGTCGTCGAAGAGATCCGCCGGCAGACGGCCGTGCTCGCCCGGGCGCTCGACGTCGTCGGCCTCATGAACGTGCAGTTCGCGGTCAAGGACGGCGAGGTCTACATCCTCGAGGTGAACCCGCGGGCGAGCCGGACGGTGCCGTTCGTGGCGAAGGCGACGGGTGTCGCCATCGCCAAGGTCGCCGCCCGGGTCATGGCCGGAGAGAAGCTGGCGTCGTTCAAGCTCCCCACCGGCGATCCTGCCCACGTCGCGGTGAAGGAGGCGGTGTTTCCCTTCGCGCGCTTCCCCGGCACCGACATCATTCTCGGCCCGGAGATGAAATCGACCGGCGAGGTCATGGGCATCGACACCAATTTCGAGAAAGCGTTCCTCAAGTCGCAAATCGCCAGCGGCACCATGCTGCCGGATTTCGGCACCGTGTTCGTTTCGGTGAAGGACACCGACAAGCCTCGGGTCGAGCCCTTGTGCCGCGAGCTCTTGGCGATGGGCTTCAAGCTGCTCGCGACCAAGGGCACGGCCGAGTATCTCCGCCTTGCCGGACTACCGGTCGCGCGCGTCAACAAGGTCCTGGAAGGTCGGCCGCATGTGGTCGACAACATGATCAGCGGTCATGTGGCGCTGGTGTTCAACACCACCGAGGGGGTGCAGGCCATCGCCGATAGTTTCGACTTGCGCCAGGCCGCGCTGACGTACAACATTCCTTACTACACGACTATTGAGGGTGCGCGTGCCGCTGTTCGCGGCATCCGCGCCCTCAAGGTCGGGCAGCTTGACGTAGCGCCCCTGCAATCCTACGTGAGCGGTTCGTTCTGATACCGCTACCGCTCTCCTAGGCTGGAGCGGTGCGAGGGCGGCCATGGCGGCCGCCGGAAAGTTAGGGAGTGGAACGGATAAATGGCCGTCGATCTACGAGCTGCCTTGACCCGCCCAGCCGCGCCTCGCGGCGGAGAATTATCCGGGGCGTGAGATGATGGAACGTATCCCCATGACGCTCGGCAGCTACGATCGGCTGCAGGAGGAGCTGAGGCATCTGAAGCAGGTCGAGCGTCCGTCGATCATTCGCCAGATCGCCGAGGCCCGCGACCACGGCGACATCTCAGAGAACGCCGAATACCACGCCGCACGGGAGCGCCAAAGCTTCATCGAGGGCCGCGTGGTCGAGCTCGAGGACAAGCTGCGTCGCGCCGAGGTCATCGACGTCTCGAAGCTGTCGGGCAAGACCGTCACCTTCGGGGCGACGGTGACGCTCGAAGACGAGGACAGCGAGGAGCGGGTCAAGTACCAGATCGTCGGCACCGACGAGAGCGATATCGCCCAGGGCCTGCTGTCGATCACTTCGCCCCTGGCCCGGGCGCTCATCGGCAAGAGCGTCGGCGATGCGGTCGAGGTCTCGACGCCGCGGGGTTCCAAGTCCTACGAGATCGTGCGCGTCAAGTTCGCCTGACGCTCCGGGCGCGGCATCACCAAAATCGAATGATCAGTCCGAGGCGGCTTTGCTCGGCCGCTCGCTTTCCGGCTCGTCGATGGGCACGCCCGGGGCGTATTTGGATACCCTGACCGTGGGCAGCGACTTCACGTGGCTCACGTTCTTGGCGGCGGTGAGCTTGGTCGTCAAGAAGCGCTGATAGCTGTCCCAATCCTCGGCGACGACCTTCAGCAGAAAATCGGAATCGCCGGCCAGCATGTGGCACTCGCGCACCAGGGGCCAGCTCCGGACCAGGGTCTCGAAGGCAACGAGATCGGGCTCGGCCTGGCTCGACAGCCCGACAAGGGCATAGCCGGTGAAGCCGAATCCCAGCATCTCCGGCGACAGCTCGGCGTGGTAGCCGCGCACATAGCCGGCCTCCTCCAGCGCGCGCACGCGCCTGAGGCAAGGCGGCGCCGAGATGCCGGCGCGCTTGGCCAGGTCGACATTGGTCATGCGACCGTCGGTCTGCAGGTCGCGCAATATCTTCCGATCGATTCGGTCGAGCTTGACCCGTCGCATCTTTACCCCCAGACACGCTCCCTTGCGCGAAAGGATATATTAACTAGGGTGCACAAGCGCAACATTATTACAGAATACCCCGTGTCGGCCGCCCTTGCTTCCCGACCGGACGCTCTTCCTCCAGTCTCGCCCGCCATGGACTTGAGCCAGCTTTCGGCCTGGATCGTCGGCGACGGCACCGTCGGCATGGAAGCCCAGAGTCTCGGGCTCGCCCGGGCCATTGGGCTCCAGCCGGCGCTGAAGCGCATCCGGGTGAGGGCGCCCTGGCGCTTCCTGCCGCCCTCGCTGTGGCTCGACCCTCTCGGCCGCCTCCAGGCGGACGGGGATCGTCTGGAACCGCCTTGGCCCGAGGTGGTGATCGGCACCGGTCGGCAAGCGGCCGCCCTGTCGCTTGCCATCCAGCGCGCCAGCGCCGGACGCTGCTTCACCGTGCAGATGCACGATCCGAAGCTGCCGCCCGAGCGCTTCGGCGTGGTGGTGGCTCCCGAGCATGACCGGTTGCGCGGCCCCAATGTGGTCGTCGTCACCGGCTCGATGCACGGCGTTACCGCACCGGTCCTGGAGGCGGCCGCCGATCGCTTTCGCGCCGGCTTCGCCCCGCTGCCCCGTCCGCTCGTGGCAGTGCTCGTCGGCGGCAGCAACGGACGCTACCGTCTCGATCCCCCGACCACGCGCCGCCTCGCCCAGGATCTCATCGGCTTGCAGCGCCAAGGTTACGGCATCGCGCTGACACCCTCCAGGCGCACCGGCGAGGCGAACGAGATCGCGCTCAGAGAAACGCTTGCCGGAAGCGGTGCCTTCATCTGGGACGGCAGCGGCGAGAACCCCTATTTCGGCCTGCTGGCGCTCGCCGATGCGATCTTGGTGACGGCCGATTCGGTCAACATGGTGAGCGAGGCGCTGGCGACGGGAAAGCCGGTGCATGTGCTCGACCTGCCGGGCAGGCCCGGCAAGTTCCAGCGCTTCCATCAGAGCCTGGTCGAGCGCGGCTTGACGCGCCCGTTCCGGGGCCGGATCGAGACCTGGACCTACCCGCCGCCCGACGAGACGGCGCGGGTCGCCGCCTTGGTGCGCGAACGCATCCTCAGCCATTTCGCGCAGCAGCGGCCCGGGCTCGCCGATTGAGTTTTGGCCTTGAGGGCCGTATGAACCTCGGCCATGGCATTGGCGATCGAAACCTTCAGCAATCAGACCGGCGGCTCGAGCCTATTCAAGGCTCTCGGACATCCGCTCGCCCGCGCACCCTTGGAGGAGCTGGCTCGGCGGCTCGCCCGCTCCGGCCCGGTCGCGGTCTACGATCCTCAGGGCTTCGCCAAGAGCTTCGCCGCGCTTTACGATCTTTCCAAGCTCGAGCTCGCCGGCGCCTATGTGCAGTCGGTCGAGCAGCTGGGCCAGAGCGTGCTCGGGCACCAGGTGCAGCCGGTGACCGATCTCTCCGGCGCCAAGGCGGCGAGCGTGCTCATCGCCGCCTTCGATGCCGAGCGCGCGCTGGCCCAGATCCGTCATCTCGTTCCGAGCGGCGCCCGGGTCGAGAGCTTCGATGCGGGCCGACTGCCGGACCCGCTCCTCGGCAATCGGCGGCACTATCTCGACCCGCTCAACTTCGCCACCAACCTCGCCTTCTTCCGCGACGGCGACGGCCATCGCACCCGCCTCGTCACCGCCAACTACTGGTCGGGCTATGGCGCCCGCGGCGCGCGTCTCTGGCTCATGCTGCTGGACGATGCCGGCAAGCCGCTGGCGGAATGGACCGAGACCCTCGCCGACGCTCCCCAGAGCATCGTCATCGACAGCAAGTCCGTCCGCGAGCGCTTCGGCCTCGCACCCTTCACCGGGCAGCTCTTCATGCATGTCATCGGCGCCGCCGGCCACGACGTGGTCAAGTACGCGCTCGACACCTTGGGTGAGGATCCGGCACTCTTGTCCTGCACCCACGACGCCAACGCCTGGCCGGCGGATTTCTACGCCGGCCTGCCGGCCCCGGCGGCAGGCGAGCGTGTCTGGCTGTGGCTGCAGAATGCCCATCCCTGCCCGATCCCCGCCGGCGCCATCGGCCTCAATCAAATGGGGCGCGACGAGGGGCGGTCGATCGATACCGCCGTCCCCGGGTTCGGCACGCTTGCGGTCGATGTCGCCGACATCCTGCCCGGGCTCGCCTGGCCTCAGCAGATCGAGATCCGGGCCGGCCGCCACATCGTCAGGCCCCGTTACGAGGTCGAAGGCAAATCCGGCCGTCGCCGCATCGCCCACGCCAATGTCGAGCGCGTCGACCTCAAGCCCGACCCGCGCCTTCCCGAGCTGGCGAACCTCTTCGGCAAGGGCTTCATCCTGCCGGCGCCGATCCTGCCGCCCGGACGCTGGCGCACGCTGGTGCAGCCGACGCCGATGGCGACCACGCAGTTGGAGCTGCCGATCCAGCTCTTGGTGATCGATGCCGACGGACGCGAGCTCGCCCGCAAGGGGCTGGGTCGCGTCAAGCGCGATGCCGGCCTCGCCGTCGATGTGGACGAGCTCTTGGCCGGGACCCGGCTCGGTACCCCATGGGGCCATGTCGAGCTTATCTATGATTTCTCCGCCGGCGGCGAAGCCGATGGCTGGCTGCACGGACTGTTCCGCTACCAGGATCGCCGGAACGGCCACGCCGCCGATACCAGCTTCGGCAGCCATATGTTCAACACGGTGCTGACCTACAAGGGCGAGCCGCAGAGCTACGCCGGCCGGCCGCCCGGCCTGTCGACACGT
This sequence comes from Pseudomonadota bacterium, assembly GCA_016195085.1. Taxonomy (NCBI): domain Bacteria; kingdom Pseudomonadati; phylum Pseudomonadota; species Pseudomonadota bacterium. Next base: position 14,878 of record JACQAG010000028.1, read on the forward strand.
CTCTTCCTCCGCTTGGGGCCGGCGCCGCTCGACACGATCTGCCACCTCATCTACCCCGCGAGCACCCCCTGGCACGCTGAGTCGGCCACCGAGCTGGTGCTGACCTCCGCCAAGGGCGAGACGATCGCCAGCCGGCACATCGCCATTCCCTGCGGCGGCAGCCGTCACTGGAGCTATCGCGAGACCTTCGGCGGGAGCGAACGCGACCGGGCTGGCCCGGATGCTTATGTGGTCGTGCGCGACCAAACCTGCCGGCTGTTCGGCTATCATGGTCTCGTCGGCGCGGAGGCCTTCAGCCTCGACCACATGTTCGGCTTCTAGCACCGCCCGCCCGCCGCAGCCCGCCCCCCCCCGCATCATGACGCTCTTTGCGCTGGCACTCATCGCCCTCGGCGCGCTCGTCGCCTGCTTCGTCTCCGGCTTATCGGGATTCGCCTTCGGCATGGTGTCGGTCGCCTTCTGGCTGCATGTGATCGAGCCCGCTGCCTTGGCTCCCCTGGTCGCGGCCTGCTCGCTCATCGTCCAAGGCTACTCCTTGGGCACGATCCGGCGCGGCTTCGAGCTTGGGCGGTTATCGCCATTCATTCTCGGCGGCGCCTTCGGCGTGCCGGTCGGCATCGCGCTCTTGGGCAGCCTCGACCACGGCTTGTTCCGCACCCTCGTCGGCGGCTTTCTCGTCCTCTATGCGACGACCATGCTCCTCGTCCGCACGCGTCCCCGGATCACCGCCGGAGGCCGGATCGCCGATGCGGTCTGCGGCTTTACCGGCGGGCTCATGGGCGGGTTCGCCGGTTTGCCCGGTCCGCCGCCGACGATCTGGACAGCGCTCAGGGGCCGGAGCCGGGATGAGCAACGCGGCGTCTTCCAACCCTTCAACGCCGCCATGCATGTCTTCGCCCTCGGCGGCTTCGCGAGCCAAGGCCTCCTCAATGCGGCCGTGGGCATCCTGGTGCTGATCTGCCTGCCGGCGGTCTTCGCCGGCGCCTGGCTCGGCTTGCGGCTCTACGACCGGGTCGACGATGCGCAATTCCGCCGAATCGTCCTAATCCTGCTGCTGATCTCCGGCCTGACGCTGGTGCTTTAGGGCCGGCAGTCCCGCAATTGCCGCTCTGGCGGTCGCCTCGTTGCACCTCCGATACCGGCCGCCTATGTTTAGGCCTCGGTTCCTTTCGAATCCTCCCCGCGAGCCCTCATGGCCAATCACCACAGCAGAGTCCTCATCATCGGTGCCGGTCCCGCCGGCTATACCGCGGCCATCTATGCGGCCCGGGCCAATCTGAAGCCGATCCTGGTGCAGGGCTTGCAGCCCGGCGGTCAGCTCACCATCACCACGGACGTGGAAAACTATCCGGGCTTCGCCGAGGTGATCCAGGGCCCGTGGCTCATGGAGCAGATGGCCAAGCAGGCCGAGCATGTGGGCACGCGGCTCATCTTCGACACCATCGTCTCGTGCGATCTCGCCCAGGCGCCGTTCCGCGCCGTCGGCGATTCCGGCGATCACTACACGGGCGACGCGCTCATCATCTGCACCGGCGCGCAGGCGCGCTGGCTGGGTCTCCCCAGCGAGAAGAAGTTCCAAGGCTTCGGCGTGTCGGCCTGCGCCACCTGCGACGGCTTCTTCTTCCGCGGCAAGGACGTCGCCATCGTCGGCGGCGGCAACACCGCGGTCGAAGAGGCGCTCTACCTCACCAACTTCGCCAACTCGGTCGTCCTCATCCATCGCCGCGAGCGTCTGCGCGCGGAGAAGATCCTGCAGGACCGGCTCTTTGCCCATCCCAAGATCACCGTGCAATGGAACAGCGTCATCGAAGAGGTGCTGGGCACCGAGACGCCGCTCGGCGTCACCGGCATCAGGATCGGCGACCTCAAGAGCGGCCGCTCCAGCGCGCTCGCGGTGCACGGGCTCTTCATCGCCATCGGCCATGACCCCTCGACGCAGCTCTTCAAGGGCACGCTCGACATGGACGAGGGCGGCTATATCCTGACCCGCCCCGACTCGACCGCCACGCAGATTCCCGGCGTCTTCGCCGCCGGCGACGTCAAGGATAAGATCTTCCGCCAGGCCGTCACTGCCGCCGGCATGGGCTGCATGGCCGCGCTCGAAGCCGAGAAATTCCTCGCCGCGCAGGAATTCGGCGGCCTCATGGCCGCGCAATAGTCGCTCGTCTCCATTTCCTGTCGGGGTTGGACCTTCTCCAGGGGGTGGACTTTGGGAGGGGGTGATCCTCACCCCCTCCCCAAACCCTCCCCCCGGGGGTGGACTTTGGGAGGGGGTGATCCTCACCCCCTACCCAAACCCTCCCCTGAGGGGAGCCTGCCCGAGGGGCCGCAATGATGGACTGGGAT
>JACQAG010000029.1 GCA_016195085.1 Pseudomonadota bacterium
AACTGCTACTACAAACCGCCAGGACCCAAGACCATGCGCGACGGCTGGAACCAGCTCGCCGCCAGGATGGAAGGCTATGCCCTTGCTACCCAAGGCCAAGATCCGTGAATCCCATAGCCCCGTGGGAGAGGTAACGAATAAGCGCACATGCCGCGCTACTTCCCGGACTCGCGCTTCAGATAGGCGATGATGGCGGCGCGGTCCTCGGCCGCGGGGATGCGGTAGTTCATGCGCTGGCCGGGGATGAGGGCCTCGGGGTTGGTGAGCCAGCGGTCGAGAGTCGTCGCATCCCAGAGGATATCGGCGCCCCGCAATGCCGGCGAGTAATCGAAGTCGGCGAGGCTGCCGGCCTTGCGCCCATAGACGCCGCGATGCATCGGGCCCTCGCCCTGAAAATCGAGCGCATGGCAATTGACGCAGGTGCGATCCCAGAGACGCTTGCCGGCCTCCGCATCGCCCGGCGCCTGAGCGGCAGCGCCGTCGCTCTGTGCGAGTGTCGCGAAGAGAACGGAGATCAAGAGAACGTCGGCGCGTATCGACTTGCCCATGACCGCCTGGTTTGGCGATTTCCCCCGCGTCATTATGACCGGAAAGGCACGGCCTAGCCCCCTGGAATTCTGCTGGGAGGAAATTCGACCGGGATAAATCGCGACGACCTTAGGTCTCAGGTCAGCGCCGGGATGCCCGCTTCAGGAAGGCGATGATGTCGGAGCGGGTCTCGGCACCGTTCACGCGGAAATTCATGCGCTGGCCGGCAATGAAGGCCTCCGGGTTGGTTAGCCAGCGATCCAGCGTGGCCTCGTCCCAGACGATCGAGGCGGCTCGGAGCGCCGGGGAATAGTCGAAATCCGGAAGGCTGCCGGCCTTGCGGCCATAGACGCCCGGTGCTTGGGACCGACCCGGTTGAAATCGAGGGCATGACAGCCGGTGCAGGTGAACTCGTAGAGCTCGGCGCCGGCATCGGCATCGCCGGCGGCCTTGGTGCCGGACGCGGCAAAGGCCAAGGCGAGGACGAGGAAAAGCGCGGCGAGATTGCGCATGGGGGATCGTTGAAGGTGCAAGGGACAAACGATTCGGGAGGGGGCTCACGCCCCCTCCCGCGCCCTGCCCGGGGGCTTGGACAGGGCGTCTGGGCGAAGAGGACCCTGACGCCCTCTAGGCCCCGAAGGTGAGCGCCTTCGCCGGGAGGTTCTCGGCCAAAGCGCCGGTGAGTGCCGTCCAATGCATGGTCTCGTCGGCGGCGAGCCGGGCCGAAACCTGGGCCAGGCCGCTGTCCTTGAACGAGGGGATCACGCCGAGATAGGCGTTGGCGGCACCCCGCTCCAAGCGCGCCGCCAGCTTCAGAACATCGGTCTGGCTCTTCAGCGTGGCGGCATTGAGCGCGGTTGCGTAGTCGCTCTTCGCCTTCTCGGCGACCGGAGTGCCGCCGAGCTTGCGGATGGTGGCGATGAGCGCGTCGCGATGCTCCTTGTGATGGCTCTGAAAGAGCACGGCCACGTCCAAGACCGGCTTCTGCAAGAGCCCGCTCTCGGCGCCGAGCTGATAGGCGTTGATCGCCTCGTGCTCGAGGCCGAGCGCCACATTCAGGATTTTCGCGTCGTTTGCCGGATCCGACATGCTTTGCTGCGCCAGGCTCTCGCAGCCGACGATCATGGCGACCGCGGTCGCGGACAGCACGGCTTTGCCGCTGCCGGAGAGAAAGCCGCGGCGGCTTGGCTGAATGAGAGTCGAGGTCGGAATCGACGGAGTGTTCGCCATGGTGATCTCTGTCCTTCGAATGGGGATCGGTGGCGATCGCTCTCCAATCAGCGATCGCCATGGATACGAGCCGATCCCCGGAGCGGATGCATCGAGGCGGAGACGTCACGCAGGCGTGATCGGGTCGAGACGCGCCGGTCCGCGGACTCGGCATGCCGCAAAGACAAGGCACCGCCGCGGCCGGTGGCCGTAGCGATGCCGCCGATCGCCCCTTCTACGAGGCGACCGGTATTTTGGATCGGCTAAGCCGCGAGCTTCGGGCGCGCGTCCATTGCCCGGCGGATGATCTGCTGGATGCGCTCGCGCTCGGCCCCTTCCAGCTTGAGGCGCGGCGGCCGCACCATCTCCGAGCCGAAGCCGGCCATCGCCTGGGCGAGCTTGATGTACTGCACCAGCTTGGAATGGCAGTCCAGATGCAGGAGCGGCATGAACCAGCGATAGAGCTCGCGCGCCTCCTTGGTGCGGCCGGCCAAGGCCAGCTCGTAGAGCCGCGCCGATTCCGCCGGAAACGCATTGGTCAGGCCCGAGACCCAGCCGACCGCGCCCAGCATCATGCTCTCCAGGATGAGGTCGTCGACGCCGCAGAACATGATGTAGCGGTCGCCGCAGGCGTTGATCACGTCGGTCAAGCGGCGGATGTCGTCGGAGGATTCCTTGATCGAAACGATGGTCTTCTCCTCGGCGAGCTCGACGAAGTGCTCGGGCTTGAGATCGACGCCGTACACGATCGGGTTGTTGTAGACCATGATCGGCAAGCTGGAGCCGCGCGCGACGGCGCGGAAATGCGCCACCGCCTCGCGGCCGTCGGCCTTGTAGACCATCGAGGGCAGCACCATCAGCCCATCGGCGCCGAGCTTCGCCATCTCGCCGGCATAGCGGATGGCGAGCGGCGTGGTGAACTCGGCCACACCGGAGAGGATCGGGACCCGGCCGCGCGCCGTCTCCTTCGCTTGGCGGATGACCGCAAGCTTCTCCGGCCATTCGAGCGAGCAGTTCTCGCCGACGGTGCCCAGCATGATGAGGCCGTGCACGCCCGAGCGGATCAGCCGCTCGATATGCGCTGCGGTCGCCGGCAGGTCGAGCGCGCCATCATCCTTGAACTGGGTGGTGACCGCCGGAAACACGCCCTTCCAATCGACCCGCATCACTCATCTCCCTGGCCTGGAGGCCGCATGGCGCAACCGTATCGGCTGGCGAGCGCTTTGGCTAGTATCGGCGCCGAAAATCGGGGAGAGGCGAATGGCATCGGCTGGGATGGATGCACGCGTGAAGCTGCGCCGGCTGTTCGACGCCGGTATCGAGGCAGCCGACCCCAGGCGCGTGGTGCCGAAGCATCTGCCGCCCAAGCCCAAGGGCCGCACCGTGGTGGTCGGGGCCGGCAAGGCCGCTGCCTCGATGGCGCTGGCGGTGGAAGAGCATTGGTCGGGGCCGCTGAGCGGCGTCGTGGTGACGCGCTACGGCCAGGCCCTGCCCTGCCGCTCCATCGAGGTGATGGAATCCTCCCATCCCGTGCCCGATGCCGCCGGTGCGGCGGCGGCCGAACGCATCTTGGCCGCGGTCGGCGGGCTCGGCGCCGACGATCTGGTGCTGGCGCTGATCTCAGGCGGCGCCTCCGCCTTGATGCCGTTGCCCGCCCCCGGCATCAGCCTCGCGGATAAGCAGCAGGTAAACCAGGCGCTGCTCCGTTCGGGTGCGGCCATCGACGAGATGAACGTCGTGCGCAAGCATCTCTCGGCGATCAAGGGCGGGAGGCTCGCGGCCGCTTCCTATCCAGCCGAGATCGTCTCGCTCATCATCTCCGACGTGCCGGGCGACGATCCGGCGATCATCGGCTCGGGCCCGACGGTGCCCGATCCCTCGACCTTCGCCGATGCGCGCGCGGTCTTGGCGAAATATCGGATCGAGCCGCCGGAGACGGTCGCCCGCCGCCTCGAGAGAGCGAGCGACGAGACCCCGAAGCCGGGAGACCCCAGCCTCGCCCGTGCGCGCCTCAGGCTCATCGCCCGGCCGCTCGATGCGCTCGAGCGCGCCGCTGAGCGCGCGCGCGATCTCGGATTGCGGCCGCTCATCCTGGGCGACGCGATCGAGGGCGAGGCCCGCGAGGTCGCCCGCGCCATGGCCGGAATCGCTCTGGCCTCGGTCCGGCACGGCCATCCGGTGGCGCCGCCGGCGGTCCTGCTGTCGGCCGGCGAGGCGACCGTGACCGTGCGCGGCCACGGTAGGGGCGGCCGCAACACCGAATTCCTGCTGGCGCTGGCCTTGGCGCTGGGTGGGCACCGGCAAATCGCCGCGATCGCCTGCGGCACCGACGGGGTCGACGGCACCGAGGACAATGCCGGCGCCCTCATCCTTCCCGACACGCTTCTCCGTGCCGCCCGGCTCGGAGTCGATGCCGAGGCGAGCCTCGCCGACAATGATGCCTATAGCTTCTTCAAGGCGGTCGGCGATCTCGTCGTCACCGGCCCGACTCTGACCAATGTCAACGACTTCCGAGCCATTCTGGTGGCGCCGGCCGCGATCTGAGGGCAGCATAGCGGTCGGGGAGGCCAGGCATGCGTCGGACGAGATCCGCCAAGATCGTAGCCACGTTGGGGCCGGCGAGTTCCGGCTTGAGCGAGATCCGCCAGCTGTTTCACGCTGGCGCCGACGTGTTTCGCCTCAATTTCAGCCATGGCGAGCACGCCGACCACAAGGCGCGCTTCGATGCGATCCGCGCGCTCGAGAGCGAGCTCGGCCGCCCCATCGGCATCATGATGGATCTGCAGGGCCCGAAGCTCCGCGTCGGCCGCTTCGCCGGCGGGCGGGTGACGCTCGTCGCCGGCAACGCGTTCCGCCTCGATCTCACCGAAGCCCTCGGCGACGACACGCGCGTGAGCCTGCCCCATCCGGAAGTGTTCGCAGCGCTCGAGCCCGGCACCGCGCTGCTCCTCGACGATGGCAAGATCCGGCTCGAGGTCAAGGAGTGCGGTGCCGACTTCGCCGTGGCCCGGGTGGCGACCGGAGGCACGCTTTCCGACCGCAAGGGCGTCAACGTCCCCAACGCGGTGCTGCCGCTGACGCCGTTGACGCCGAAGGATCTGCGCGACCTCGCCTTCGGGCTCACGCTCGGCGTCGATGTGGTGGCCCTCTCCTTCGTGCAGCGGCCGGAGGACGTGGCCGCGGCGCGGCGTCTCATTCAAGGCCGGGCCGCGATCCTGGTGAAGCTGGAGAAGCCGGCCGCCATCGAGCATCTGGACGAGCTCATCGAGCGGGCGGATGCGGTCATGGTCGCGCGCGGCGATCTCGGCGTCGAGCTGCCGCCGGAAGACGTGCCCAGCCTGCAGAAGCAGATCGTCCGGGCCTGCCGCCGCGCCGGCAAGCCGGTGGTGGTGGCAACCCAGATGCTGGAGTCGATGGTGCATTCGCCGGCACCCACCCGGGCCGAGGCCTCCGACGTCGCCACCGCCGTCTATGACGGTGCGGATGCGGTGATGCTGTCGGCGGAGACGGCCTCGGGCGACTATCCCTTGGAAGCCATCACCATGATGGACCGCATCATCCAACGCACCGAGCGGGATCCGCTCTACCGCGCGATGATGGATGCGGTGCATGCCGATCCGGAGCCGACCACCGCCGATGCGATCAGTGCCGCGGCCCGCCAGGTCGCCCATACGGTGAGTGCGGCCTGCATCGTCACCTTCACCAATTCCGGCTCGACCGCGCTCCGAGCCGCCCGCGAGCGCCCCGATGCGCCGATCCTGGGCCTCACTGCCAATCTCACTACGGCGAGGCGGCTCGCCTTTCTCTGGGGCGTGCATTGGGTGCACACCGAGGACATCCACGACTTCGCCGAGATGGTCGCCAAGGCAACCGCGATCGCCGGCCATGACGGCTTCGCCGAACCGGGCAAGCGCATCGTCATCACCGCCGGCGTTCCCTTCGGCACGCCGGGTGCGACCAACGTGCTGAGGATCGCCAGGGTCGGGGAGTAGCGGGGGCTCCAGATTTAATTCGGGCAACGTATTTGAGGTGCTAACGCGAGCGTGACCCGTAGTAGTGCCCGAAAACAAGGGTGACGACAGGCAAGACCATTACCTTGCCCAAATCCATGAGGTCGGCAGTCACATTTTCGCCGCGCGCGATTCCACGATATGCCAAATACGCGACAACGACCGCTATGAAGCAAAAATACGCTCGGGTAACCCACACGGCCACATGTGACCTGGTCCTCGCAGCGGAAGCGGCGACCAGTGCCGCCATCGCACGCTCGAGATTCGGCACCTCGGCGGCCGCTCGCTCAACGGCTTCGAGAGCCGCCCTGGCATCCGTTTCAGATTCTTGATTGGGCACTCAGTCTCGCGCTGTCGATGTTCCAGTCGTGATGAGGGCCGCCGCAGAACTAGATGTCGTGCTGGTATTGGCAGCCATATCCTTAACCAGCCTGAACATCCTATTCCGGATATCTTCAAGCCGTTTTTTTTCAGATTCGGATTCCGGAGGAAGCTTACTTATAACGTCTTCCAGCTCCTGGACCGTCTTAAAGAAATGGCGGGAAACTTCGACCTGACGATTGATTGCGTCTTTGAGCGCCTCAGCCTCTTTGATAGCAGTCGACGCCTCAGTACCGCTGAACCGGACGATAGGCATCTGGACTAATCCGATCTTGAGCAGCGCTATACGCTAGCGCCGGGGTATCTATTGCACAAATAGTGATTGTTCACTCCACATTTTAGGTGTTCCCGAGGCTCTGTGGCTTACTACTCCGGCCCGCCATGGCCCGATGCGAGGCGGACGACACCGCGCACGACGTCCCGGAACGCCTCGTCGTAGCTGACGCCGCTGATGCGCCAGGTGTAGTCGACGCCTTGCCATCGCATCCGCCACTCACCGACCCAACCCGGCACAGCCTCCTTGAACTCGAGCGTGCCGGCGACCACCGCCTGGTCGGGGCGATCGCCGCGTTCAGGCGAGGGGAAGGCGCCGGGAGCGACACCCCAGCCAGCGAGATCGGCTTCGCTCGGGATGCGCAAGGCAATGCCGTATTCGCGTGCCCGATCGGCGAAGGAGGTGCGCTGATCGGCGGCGTTCTGGTTGTCGATGCTGAGGAGATAGGCATTGCCGGAGAAGCCGCGGATCGACAGCACCGGAACGATGGTCGGCCGCTCGCGGCGCCACACACGCTCGCCCAAATCGGCCAGCACCTTGTCGATCTTCACCGTATCGAAGCGGGCTGTCAGCGCGTGCGGCCGATCGGTGGTGCCTTGGTCGTCCTTGATCCGCTGCCCGGCCATCATGTCGCGGTGGTCGAAGGCGACGAGGAGCGGCTCGGGATGCTGCGCCAGCTCGGCCACGCGCGGATCCAGAGCCAGCTTGGGCTCGCCGGACAATTTCACCAGAACCTCGCGCAAGCACTGGCCGAGGCTCTCGGGATGCTGGCGCATGTCGGTGCCGGTGACGATGACGGTCGCCTGGTACAAGTCGCCGAAGTCCAGCGACTTGGCATAGCCCTGGGACGAGTCGCCGACCTCCAGCGACCTGGCGAAACCCTGGGCGTCGGCCGGAGACGCGAGGCCAAGGATGGCAAGCGTCGCGAGCGTCGCCGCGGTGCGCGGCCAGTGCCGGAGGTGCCGAATCCGCATCGCTCGCCCCATCTCGCTCCCTAACCTATATTTCTCAATAAAGCAGTTAGATCGAGGCGGAGGCTAGTCCGTCCTCGGAGGCGGCGCAACGGGTCAGCTCGTTGGCTTGCGCAAGAGCAGGATCGACAGGCCGGCGCTGGCGGCGATCCCGCCCACCAAGGCATAGCCGACAAGAAATGAATCGGTGAGACCGAGCACCAGGCTGAAGAGGCTGGGCGTGGCCATGACGCCGCCGAAGGTCAGGAAGAAGGTGCCGCCGGTCACCTCGCCCGCCTGACCGGCGGGTGCCAGGCGTGCCAGCTGCGCCAGATGCACGCCGTTCCAGGCCCCGGCAGTGGCGCCGAAGCAGACGGAGACGGCGATGAGGACGGCGAAGGGCCAGGTGGCGCTGGCCATGCCGGTCAGAAGCGCAAACAGGCCCATGGCGAGCCCGAGGCCGCCCAGGACCGTCATCGGCGGCACCAGCCGATCGGCAACGATGCCCCAGAGGATGCGGCCGGCGGTGGCGCCTACCTGCGAGGTCGCGAGCACGATCCCGGCGGCGACCAGCGGCATGCCGAGATCGCGATTGAGGAAGGTCACGAGGAAGGTCGAGAGCGAGGACTGCATGCCGGCGAAGACGAAGGAGGCGAAGGCGAGCCGCCGGATCGCCGGGGTGGCGAAGACGACCCGGAGCGGCCGCAGCACATGGCCGAGGGAGAGGACCGGGCGCATGGGGTCGCGCTCGCGGTCGGTCTCGGCGCGCATCGGCTCGAGGGCGATGGCAAAGACGAGGCAGATTCCGGTACCAATCAGGCTGGCCACGCGCCAGCCCGCCCACAAGGTCAAGGCCGGCAGCGCCACGCCGGCCAGCATGAAACCGAGAGGCACGCCCGTTTGCTTGATCGAGAAGACGAGATTGAGCCATGCCTGCGGCGTGCCGCGGGCGAGGATGGCGGAGGAGGCCGGCGTCACCGGCCCGTAGCCGGCGCCGATGGCGAGTGCCGCCAAGATGAGGGCCGGCAGCGTGCCCACCGACAAGACGGCCATGGAGAGGGCGGCGAGCACCAGGCAGGCCTGGCTCACCCGCATGGCGCCGTAGCGGTGGATGAAGCCGCCGCTCACCAGCCCCGAGCACGCGGCGATGCCGTAGACGAGGGAGACGAACAGGCCGATGAGGTGCGGATCGAGGCCGAGATCGGCGGCGATCGGCGGCGCCAGCACCGGGGCGACGAGGGCCGCATAAGCGACCAGCACCTGGATGAAGAGGGTGGCGAGAAGCGAAAGGACCAGCCCCGTCGCCACCGGTGTCGCCCGCTCCCTACTCCGCTGCCCCCCTACTCTGCCGCCTTCGGCTGGCTCCGCCGTGCCGCCAAGGCATCGGCCACCACGCACAGCTCCTCGAACATGATGGAGGCGCCGACCAGTGCGGTGTTGCCGCTGGGATCGAAGGGGGGAGCCACCTCGACCACATCGCCGCCGATGAGGTCGAGGCCGCGCAGGCCCCGGATCATCAGCTGCGCCTCCAAGGTGGTGAAGCCGCCGACTTCCGGCGTGCCGGTGCCCGGCGCGTAGACCGGGTCGAGACCGTCGACATCGAAGCTGATGTAGGTCGGGCCCTCGCCCGCCACGCGCCGCGCCTCCTCGATCACCCGCTTCACGCCGAGCTCGTAGAGCTCCTCCATGTAGACGACGCGCATGCCGGAATCATGGCTGAACTTCCAGATGTCGATGTCGTTGAGACCGCCGCGGATGCCGATCTGGATGGTGCGCTTGGGGTCGAGCAGCCCCTCCTCCACCGCGCGGCGAAACGGCGCGCCATGATGGAACTTCGATCCGAGATAGTCGTCGCCGGTGTCGCAATGGGCATCGAAATGCACCATGCCGACGGGACGATGGCGGGCGATGCCGCGAAAGATCGACAGCGTGATCGAATGGTCGCCGCCGACCGAGATCGGCGTGATCCCGGCCGCGTGCACCCGCCGGTAGAACTCGGCGATCTCCTCCAGGCTCGTCTCCAGGTTGAACGGGCGCTCGACCCAGGCATCGCCCAGATCGGCCACGCGCGCCAGATCATAGGGAGAGATGCGCGATGCCTGGTTGATCTTGCGCATCAGGCTGGACGAGTTGCGCACCTCGCGCGGCCCGTGCCTGGCCCCAGTTCGGTTGGTGACGCCGCCATCGAAGGGCACGCCGATGAAGCCGATGTCCACGCCCCGCCAATCCTCGCCAGCATAGGGTGCGCGCATGAAGGTGGGGATGCCGGTATAGCGCGGCCGCACCATCGGGTCGGCGAATTCTTTTGAATGGCTCATGACGTGGCTCCGTTCAGGCATAGACCTGCTTGTAGAGGTCGACGATTTCGGCCGCGGACGGCACGCGCGGATTGTTGCCGGGCGAGCCCGAGGCCAGCGCCTGACTCGCCATGGTCTCAAGCAGGCTCTGATAGCGCTGGGCCTCGATGCCATAGGCCTTCGGCGTCGGCACCTTGAGGTCGGCATTCAATCGCTGAAGGGCCTCCAATAGCCGTGCCACCGCCCCCTGATTGCCTTCTTCGGCACCGGCGACACCCATGCTGCGCGCGCAATCCGCATAGCGCTCGAGCGCCGCCTCGGCCGAGAAGGCGGTGATCGCCGGCAGCAGCATGGCGTTCGACAAGCCGTGAGGCACATGGAAGAAGGCGCCGATGGGCCGGCTCATGCCATGGACCAGGCACACCGAGGAATTGGAGAAGGCCATGCCGGCTTGGGTGGCACCCAGCATCATCTCCTCGCGGGCAGCGGGGTTGTCCGGCTCGAAGCAGGCTTGGCGGATGTATTTGGCGATTCGCCGCATGGCGGCAAGGGCGAAGCTGTCGGCATAAGGGTTGTGCCGCTTAGAGACATAGGCCTCGATCGCATGGGTCAGGGAATCGATGCCGGTATCCGCGGTCAGCCGAAACGGCATGCCCATGGTCAGCTCATAATCGACGATGGCGGCGGCGGGAAGGCAGCCGAGGCCGGCGATCAGCATCTTCTCGTCGGTCTCGGTATCGGTGATGACGCAAAACCGCGTCACCTCCGAGCCGGTCCCCGCCGTGGTTGGAATGCAGATGACGGGGACGGCGGATTTGTCCGCCTGCTTCGGCACCTTGTGCTCGCGCATGGCCCCGCCCATGGCGGCCTGCACGCTCATCGCCTTCGCGGTGTCCATCGGGCTGCCGCCGCCAAAGGCGATGAGCGAATCATAGGCCGAGGATCTGAGCCTGCCGACTCCGACCTCGACCACCGCCGTGGTCGGGTCCGGCACGGTATCGGCAAAGAGATCCCATTTGATCCGTCCCTGGTCCAGGGCGTCGGTCAGCCGGGAGAGCAGGCCGGAGTCGCGCATGAACGCGTCGCTCACGATCAAAGGCCGCTTCACATTGAGCCGCTCGAGGACGGACGCCGCCTCCTTGACCGCCCCGCCGCCGATCGACATCAGCCGGGGCCCCTGGATCATGGCTGCCATTGCCTGCCTCCCGAGTGTCCCAAACAAGCCTAGCGCAACTCGGCAGGCGCCGGGAGGGTGGCCCTCGTTCCGACCCCTGCTGGTTGCAGCCGCCGCCGATCCGCGCTACCGAGCCTCGATGCGGGGGCTCTCCAGGATCGCTTGGCTCGGACGCGAGGCCGTCTTTGCCGCGGGCGTGCTCGCCAGGATGGTCTATGAGCATCTGCCGGAACCGGCAAGGCGCTTGGCGTGGCGATGGCTGCGCGGCCGGCGGGCGCCGGCGATGCCGGCCTCGACGGCGCCGCTGTCCCTTGCCGCGCGCGATCGTGCCATTCTCGTAATCGACGCGCACACGCCGCGCCTCGGCCAGGACGCCGCATCGCTGGCGACGATCGAGCTCCTCCGCGCCGTCGAGGATCTGGGCTACGCCGCCCGCTTCGCCGCGGTCGAGGGACCGGCCTATGCCGGAGGCGACAGCGAAGCCTTGCGCCAGGCAGGGGTGGCGACGATCCATCCGCCGGAAGATCGCTCGCTCGCCGATCATCTTCGCCGCGCCGGCGAGGGCATCGCTGCGGTCGTGCTGGTGCGCCATGGGGTCGCCCGGCGGTGGCTGGAGCCGATCCGCCGGGCCTTGCCCGGCCGCCCGGTGCTGTTTCTCGACGCCGACCTGCACTCCCTCCGCGAGGCGCGGCGGGCCGAGGTCGCCGACTCTCCGGTGCTGGCCTGGTCCGCCCGGCGCACCAAGCGCCTGGAGCTGTCGGTGATCGATCGGGTGGACGCGACCATCGTCCACAGCCCGGTCGAGCGCGACCTCATTCTCGAGGAACGCCCGAAGGTACGAGTTCAGGTGTGGGTATGGCCGGTCGAGCCGAAACCGACGCCGAAGCCGTTCGAGCTCCGCCGGGATCTGGTGTTCCTCGGCGGCTATCGCCACACGTCTAATCTCGACGGTGCCCGGTGGTTCGTCGGGTCGGTGCTGCCGCTCATTCGCCGGGATTTGCCCGATCTCTGCCTCCGGCTGGTGGGCAGCAATCCGAGCAGGGCGCTCGCCGATTTGGCGGGAGAGGGTGTGGTGGTGGTGGGCCCGGTCGACGATCTCAGCCAGGAATTCGGCAATGCCCGCCTGTTCGTGGCCCCGCTGCGCTACGGCGCCGGCCTCAAGGGAAAGGTTCTGGACGCCGTCGCATTCGGATTGCCGACGGTGCTGACCTCGATCGCAGCCGAAGGCAGCGGCTTCGAACATGAGCTGGATACGCTCATCGCCGATACGCCAGTGGCCTTTGCCGAGGCGGTGAGCCGCCTCTATCGCGATGCGGATTTGTGGGCTCGGCTGCGCGAAGCATCGCTGCGGCGGCTGGGCCGGAGCTTTTCCAGGCAAGTACAAACTAAGAGTCTTGCGGAGCTTTTTATTAAATTGGATTTGCCGGTTAATTGAGGAAAGCTCGAACTTTAACCAGCGATCAACTCTTCGAGGCGGATGCTCTGCCGCGATGGCAATGCCTTCGACAGCGCGGCACGTCCGGCTCTACCCTAGGCCCGGCGGACAAAGCGCGGGGTCACGGTGATGTGGACGCCGACAATTCTTGGCACGGCGGCGAGCCTGGCAGCGGTCGTCTGGGTCGTGGCCGCGATCGTCGATCGCCTCGGCCGTCGCCGGCTCGCGCCGACTCCGCCCGAGATCCTCCTCCTCGCGGCCTCGACCATCCTCTTGCTCTTGGCCTTGCAGACGCTCTGGGAACCCGGCGCCGTCGGCCGCCTCGACAGCGAAGCGGTGCGGGAGGCCATGGGCCTGAGGAGCGCGCTCGCCGCCGCCGCCCTCCTCGGCTTCCTCGCCCCCACGCTCTGGCGGATCACCGCCAGGCTTCAGGCACATCGGCACCGGCTCTTGGAGCTCGAGCGCGCCGAAGAGGGCTACCGACGGCTATTCGAGCATTCAAGCGAGGGCTGCTATCTCGCCACCGGCGATGGCCGCCTTCTCAGGGTCAACCAGACCTTCGCGCGGCTTCTGGGATATGAGGCGGTGGAATCCTGCGTCGGCACGAGCCAATGGGCTTATGTGCCCTATCTCGTTCCCGGTCGGCGCGAGCAGCTGGTGGCGGTGCTTCAGCGCGACGGCACGGTCGCCGGCTTCGAGAGCCAGATAAGGCGCCGCGACGGCAGCGTCGCCTGGATCTCGGAGTCGGTTCATGCCGTTCGCGCCGCCGACGGCAGCATCCACGGCTACGAGGGCAAGCTCGTCGACATCACCGCCACCAGGCAGGCGGATGAGCAGCGCCGCCGCATGTTCGATCTGTCCCAGGACGTGCTCTGCATCGCTTCCGCCGACGGCAAGTTCGTGCAGGCCAATGCGGCTCTGACCCGCGCGCTTGGCTACAGCGAGAGCGAATTGAAGCGGTTGAGCTTCACCGAGCTCCTGCATCCGGAGGACCGGCTCGGCGCCGCGGTCGAGCTCCGGCGGCTGGCGCTGGGCGTGCCGATCGTCAATTTCCTCGCCCGCTGCCGCAGCAAGGACAGCGTCTACCGCTCGCTCAGCTGGACCTCGGTGCCGGTCGGCGGCGTCTGCTACATGATCGCCCGGGACTTGACCTCCCAGGAGCGTATCGAGCGGCAGCTCCGGCTGGCGGCAACCGTGTTCGAGACGGCGACGGAGGCAGTCATCGTGACCGATGCCCATGGCCGCATCCTCAAGGTCAATCCGGCCTTCACCGCGATCACCGGCTACCGCGAGGACGAGGTTCTGGGCCAGCACCAGCGCATCTTCTCCTCCGACCGCCAGGACGAAGGCTTCTACGAGGCGATGGGCCACGTGCTGCAGACCACCGGGCATTGGCAGGGCGAGATCTGGAACCGGCGGAAGAACGGCGAGCTCTACGCCGAATGGCTGTCGATGGCCTCGGTCACCGACGGCGCCGGCCGGATCGTGCATTTCGTCGGCGTCTTCAGCGACATCACCCGGCGCAAGCGCGACGAGGAGCGGATCCGCTATCAGGCGAATTTCGACGTGCTGACGGGCCTGGTCAACCGCTGGCAGTTCCAAGGAAGGCTGGAGCAGGCGGTGGAGCGTGCCCGGCGCAACCACGGCCGCATCAGCCTGCTCATCGTCGATATCGACCATTTCAAGTTCATCAACGACAGCCTCGGTCATGGCTCCGGCGACGCGCTCCTGAAGGAGGTGGGCCAGCGGCTCACCACCTGCGTGCGCGAGAACGACACGGTGGCCCGCATCGGCGGCGACGAATTCGCCATCATCATCAGCGAGAGCCGCGACCACGACCAGGTGACCGCCTTCGCCAAGCGGGTGCTGGCGGCCTTGGGCGAGCGCTTCCAGGTCAAGGACAGCGAGGTGGTGATCAGCGCCTGCGTCGGCATCGCCATGTTCCCGGCCCATGCCGAGACCGTGGATGAGCTCGTCAGGAACGCGGCCACCGCCATGTCCCATGCCAAGGAGCAGGGGCGGCATACGCTCCAGCTCTATACCGACGACATGGCGACCCGGGCGATCGAGCGGTTCCAGCTCGAGGCCAGCCTCAGGCGCGCCCTCGAGCAGGACGAGTTCGAGCTGCATTTCCAGCCGCAGGTGGACCTCGACACCTGGCGCATCGTCGGCGCCGAGGCGCTCATTCGCTGGCGGCAGAAGGACCGGCTGGTGGCGCCCGGCGAGTTCATCGCCGAGGCCGAGGCGTCGGGATTGATCGTGCCGATCGGCGATTGGGTGCTGCGCGCGGTGTGCCGGCAGATCGTGGCCTGGCAGGCCGCCGGCATCGCGCCCCCCCGCATCGGCATCAACCTTTCCTTCAAGCAGTTCCGCAAGCCCGACTTCCTCGCCGGCGTCAAGCGGACCTTGGCCGAGGCGGCCATCGACGCCAACGGCCTGCAATTCGAGCTGACCGAGAGCCTGGTCATGCACGACGCCGATGCGGTCATCAACCTCCTGGAAGCCATCCGCGATCTCGGCATCGAGCTGGCGATCGACGATTTCGGCACCGGCTACTCCTCGCTCAACCGGCTGAAGCGGTTGCCGGTCAGCATCCTCAAGATCGACCGCAGCTTCGTCAGCGAGGTCACCACCAGCCAGGGCGACGCCGAGATCGCCAGCGCCATCATCGCCATGGCCCACAGTCTCAACCTCCGGGTGGTGGCCGAAGGGGTGGAGACCGAGGCTCAGCTCGGCTTCATGCGCGCCCATGGCTGCGATGTCATTCAGGGCTATCACGTCTCCAAGCCCTTGGCGGCCGACGCCTTCACCGAGTTCCTGCTGGGTTGGGGCCGCAAGCACGGCCCCCGGCTGGTCTCGGTCAAGGGGACCGCCGCCTAGTAGGCGGGCGCCGGGACCGAGCCCAAATCCCTATAATTGGCGGCTCCGCGACCGCCTGGCGATTTGCAAGCGATTACGGGCTCTTGCCGAGCGAGCGGGTCCTTGCATAGACTTCCCTGTCCGGGAGTACAGGCCGGACTTCGCGGCAGAGAGTTGAGCCCATGCTGGCCGGAATTCTCTTCTCTCGCTTAATCCAGGTCGGAAGCCTCACGGTCATCGACAGCGCCGGCCATAGCCATCGCTACGGCACGGGCGAGCCGCACATCGTCATGCGCCTGCACGACCGCCGGCTCCACACAAGGTTCCTGCTGCAGCCCTCGCTGGCCTTGGGCGAAGGCTACATGGACGGCACGCTCACGGTCGAGAACGCCTCGCTCTACGACCTCGTCGATCTCCTGGCGCAGAACATCATGCTGGCCGAGCAGCTGCCGATCACCAAGTTCGTGCGCAAGCTCGGCTACGCCGTGCGCTTCCTGCACCAGCGCAACCCGATCCAGCTGGCCCGCAAGCACGTGGCGCATCACTACGATCTGTCGATCGATCTCTATCGGATGTTTCTCGACACCGATCTGCAATATTCCTGCGCCTATTTCCCCGAGCCGACCATGAGCCTCGATCAGGCGCAGCGGGCGAAGCAGGCGCTCATCGCCTCCAAGCTGCTGCTGGCGCCTGGCCAGCGCGTGCTCGACATCGGCTCCGGCTGGGGCGGGCTGGCGCTCTACCTCGCCCGTCAGCACGGGGTGGACGTGACCGGGCTCACCTTGTCCAAGGAGCAGGCGAAGGTGGCGACCGAGCGGGCGCGCCAGGCCGGGCTTGCCGACCGGGTCCGCTTCCACGTCCGCGACTACCGCGAGGAGACCGGCTGCTACGACCGGATCGTCTCGGTCGGCATGTTCGAGCATGTGGGCGTGCGCCACTACGGCGAATATTTCGCCTCGATGAAGACGCTCTTGGCAGAGAACGGCGTGGCGCTCCTGCACACCATCGGGCGCACGGACATACCGGGCTCGACCAATCCGTGGCTGCGCAAGTACATCTTCCCCGGCGGCTATTCGCCGGCCCTATCGGAGATTTCCGGCGCGATCGAGCCCACCGGCCTCATCGTCGCCGACATCGAGATCCTGCGTCTGCACTATGCCACGACGCTCGCCCATTGGCGGCAGCGCTTCGAGGCGAACCGCTCGCGGGCGGCGGCGCTCTTTGATGAGCGCTTCTGCCGGATGTGGGAATTCTACCTCGTCGGCTCCGAGCTGGCCTTCCGGCGGATGGCGATGGTGGTGTTTCAGCTGCAGATCGTCCGCGACCAGACCGCGGTCCCGCTCGTGCGCGACTATCTCTGGGAGAACCGTCCTTCCCTGCCGGCCGACGTGCCGCCGCTGCAGAGCGTCGGCGAGTGAGGGCGGCGGCTGGAGAAGCGGTCGTAGCGCGCGCACGCCAGCATTCCCATCCGATCCCGCCCTATTCTCCGCCCTTGACCATGCCGTCCTAGGCAAGGGACAAGGCGTTCGTAAGACGCCATCCTGGCGACCCAGACCCCGCGCCAATCGCCAATAAGAGGATCGAGCCCGCCCGTGCCCCAATCCCCCGTCCCTTCCGACATCGAGATCTCCCGCCGAGCGAAGCTGCAGCCGATCGAGGCGATCGGCGACAAGCTCGGTATCCCAGCCGCAGCCTTGTTCCGCTACGGGCCGTACAAGGCCAAGGTCGCCTTCGACTATCTCGATGGGCTCAAGAGCCGGCCGGACGGCAAGCTCATCCTGGTGACGGCGATCACGCCCACCCCAGCCGGCGAAGGCAAGACCACCACCACCGTCGGCTTGGGCGACGCCCTCAACCGCATCGGCAAGCACGCCGTCATCTGCCTGCGCGAGCCCAGCCTCGGGCCTTGCTTCGGCATGAAGGGCGGGGCGGCCGGCGGCGGCTACGCGCAGGTGGCGCCGATGGAAGACATCAACCTGCATTTCACCGGCGACTTCCATGCCGTCGGCGCCGCCAACAACCTGTTGGCCGCCCTCATCGACAATCACATCTACTGGGGCAATTCGCTCGGCCTCGACCCCAGGCGGATCACCTGGCGCCGCGCCCTCGACATGAACGACCGGGCGCTCCGCCAGATCGTCTCCTCGCTGGGCGGTGTGGCCAACGGCTTCCCCAGAGAGGACGGCTTCGACATCACGGTCGCATCCGAGGTCATGGCGATCTTCTGCCTCGCCACCAGCCTCGCCGATCTCAAGGAGAAGCTCGGCCGCATCGTCGTCGGCCAGACCCGCGATCGTCGCTTCGTCACCGCCGAAGACCTCAAGGCGGCGGGCTCCATGGCGGCCCTCCTCCGCGACGCGCTGATGCCCAATCTGGTGCAGACCCTGGAAGGCAGCCCCGCCTTCATCCATGGCGGGCCGTTCGCCAATATCGCCCATGGCTGCAACTCGGTCATGGCCACCGGCACGGCGCTCAAGCTCAGCCAATACGTCGTCACCGAAGCCGGCTTCGGCGCCGATCTCGGCGCGGAGAAGTTCTTCGACATCAAGTGCCGCAAGACCGGCATGACGCCGGCCGCCGCCGTGGTCGTCGCCACCGTGCGCGCGCTCAAGATGCATGGCGGTGTCGCCAAGGAGAACCTGGCCAAGGAAGACCTGCCGGCGCTCGAGCAGGGCTTCGCCAACCTGCAGCGCCATCTCCGCAACATCGGCCGCTTCGGCGTCCCGGTGGCGGTTGCCATCAACCGCTTCGGCACCGATACACCCGCCGAGATCCAGGCGATCCAGCGGCGCTGCCAATCCGTGGGCGTGAGCGCCTTCCTCTGCACCCACTGGGCCGATGGCAGCACCGGTGCTGCCGATCTGGCGCAAGCCGTGGTCGGGTTGGCTGAGGGCAAAGCCGGACCGTTCCAGACGCTCTACGGCGATGAATTGCCGCTGGCGGAGAAGGTTAGGACCATCGCCAGGGTCATCTACGGGGCCGCCGACATCCAGCTCGACAAGCAAGCCGTCAACGACTTTGCCGATTTCGAGAAGGCCGGCTTCGGCAACCTGCCGGTCTGCATGGCGAAGACCCAGTTCAGCTTCACCGCCGATGCCGCCGTCAAGGGGGCACCGTCCGGCCATGTGCTGCCGGTGAGGGGTGCCCGGCTCTCCGCCGGCGCCGGCTTCGTGGTGGCGCTCTGCGGCGACATCATGACCATGCCCGGCCTACCGAAGGCGCCGGCCGCGCACAACATCACCGTCAACGCCAAGGGCGAGATCGACGGGTTGTTTTAGGCGTCGGCCCTGAATGCCCCCACCCCAACCCTCCCCCAACAAGTTGGGGGAGGGAGCAGAAGAGCATCTGGCTCCCTCCTCCGCGCGTTAGCCGATCTTCGCGGATTGGCGATGTTTGAAGATACCAAGTGATTGATTTCACTAAGGCTGGGTATTGAAGGTCTGCACTACAGCGGGTTTGGCTGCGGCGCCTGTGCGGCAGTGATTTTCGGCGGGCGCTGCGGGGGCA
>JACQAG010000030.1 GCA_016195085.1 Pseudomonadota bacterium
CCTCAACAACAAAATCCGCGTCATCCAGCGCCGCGCCTACGGCCTGCGCGACCAGGAATATCTCAGACTGAAGGTGCTGACTTGCATGCTGCCGACGCTCTAAAGTTCCCAAAATCACCCACACAACTTCCGGAAGACCCAAAAAACAATTGCAATTCTTAAAGCTGTAATAGTGAATTTCCTATGACGATAACGTTCGCAAATATGATCAGAATGGTTCCATTCATTAAGGTAAGGGTTCCGATCGCCAACCACTCAAGCTCTAAGCGTGAGGTCTCATAGACCGCGTTCTAAGGCGGAACATCGATACGCGTTGGGGTAATACACCGATACTCGCCTAGATCGTCTTGGCCTTCGCGTATTTCGCTGCCCGCCAGCTCCCTTCGCTGAGGATCCCATGCAGACGCTGCATGACGTCCCAAATGTCGACGTAACGGTGATAGAGGGCGCTGAGGCCGAAGCGAATGCTGTCCGGCGGCCGAAACGAGGCGACGACGCCGGCATCGGCAAGCGCGCCGACGACGGCGCCACCGGAATTGTGGCGGAGCGCCACGAAGCCGCCGCGCTCGTCCGGGGAAACCGGGCTCGCCACCTCGATCGCCGCCTCGCCTTGTCCTTCGCGCGCGAGGCGAATGAGGAGATCGCCCAGTTGCGCATGCTTGGCGAACATCAAGGCCGGATCTGCTTTGGCCCAAATGTCGAGAGCGGCCTCCATGACCGCATTGGCGATCACCGAGGGCGTGCCGACCAGGAAGCGGTTCGGGCCCTCGCCGGGCGCGTAGTCGGTGCTGAAGCGGAAGGGATCGGCGTGGCCCATCCAGCCGGCAAGGGCCGGGCGCACAGCTTCCTGATGGCGGCGGGCGACGAATAGATAGGCCGGCGCGCCCGGACCGCCGCAGAGATATTTGTAGCCGCAGCCAACGGCAAAGTCGGCGGCGGCGGCATCGAGCTCGGCTGGCACGGCGCCGGCTCCATGGGACAAGTCCCAGACCGTCAAAATCCCTTTCCCATGCGCGGCCGCGGTCAGCCCTCGGATATCGAGCCGCCGCGCCGTCCGGTAGTCGACCTGGCTCAGATAGAGGACCGCGGTCGTATCGGTGAGGGCAGGCTCGATCGCCGCGCCGTCGGGGACGAGGTGCAGATCCAGTCCAGCCAGGAGCGTTTGCAGGCCCTGGACCACATAGAGATCGGTAGGAAACGTCCCGACCTGGGAGACGATCCGGCGCCGCCCCGGCTTGAGCGCGAGCGCGGCGGAGAGCGCCTTGAAGAGATTGATCGATGTCGTGTCGCAGACCACGACCTCGTCAGGAGCGGCACCGATGAGCGGCGCCAGCTTGGCGCCGAGGCGACGCGGCGCATCCAGCCAGGTCGAGCTGCTCCAGCCGCGCCGGCGGAGGTTCCGCCACTCCTCGAGAATCCGATCGACCCGGGCGGGCGCGTCCACCGGCATGGCGCCGACGGAATTGGCATCGAAATAGAGCGTGCCCGCTTCGCCGGCTGCGAACCGACGGGAGAGTGCGGCAAGCGGATCGGCGGCGTCGAGGGCTTCGCAATCGGAACGCGTGAGCCCAGGCATTGGGCCGTCGACCTTCAGATCAGCGCTCAGCGAGGCCGGTCAGAGCCTCGTGGATCATCGCATTCGATTGCCGCAAGACCATGGCGCGCCACTCGGGAGCTGACGGGTAGAAGCGTTCCTTGAGCTCGGCTCGGATCTCCCGCCCTCTCTGCGAATCCGGGTCGCCGTGCTGGAAGAACCAGTTCTCCTCTCTCAGCGCGCGCAGCATTTCGCGATTGCGTTCGGTGCGCATCTCCACGAGGCAGCTCGTCACCCGCGCCCCGGTCAGGATCTGCTCAGGCACATACATGAGCAGGCCGGGGACTTCGGCTTGGTTGTGGCCGTGCTCGGCCTGCATGTCTTCCATCGCCGTGCAGTGCTCGAACCAGCGACGGGACCGGATTCCGGCCTTCTTGTCGTCGACATACAGATCGCAGAAGCCATACACTCCGCCGCCGGTGTGGTAGTCGATGACGCAGATGTCCTTTGCTCGCCCGAGCCATTTTGCGACGATCTCGCGCAAAGTTCGATTGGACCAGACTGCCCGCTCGCCGCCGTAGAAGGTGCCCTTGGGGTTGATGTATTGGCCGCCGTGAATGGCCTTGGGCAGGAAGTCGTCCTTGGGGTTTCCGTAGTAAGCGGCAATAGCCGCATCGGCGCGGGTTAGAACCTCCGATGACCATTCGAGCGGATTCACCCACTCTTCGAGCGCCGCGTAGTCGGCATTCACCGGCCGCTTCTTGCCATGGTCGATGAAGTTGCGGTTGAGGTCGACATTGTCCTCGTTCACGCGTCTGACCCAGGCGAAGCCATGGGGGTTGATCGCGTGAACGAAGACCACGGCCATGTCGGGCGGAAGATCGTGCCCGGCATGGCCGGCCCCGAGCCAGCCCGTGTGGCAGCCGGAGCCGCAGAAGCCCTCGGCGCCATGCGTCCCGCTTATGAGCACTAGGAGCTTGGCTGCGTCCGCCGGGCCCACGCAGCCAACATCGGTCCACAGTCCTTCGCCCGACGGGCCCTTTGCCGGGTTCTCGTAGCTCGCGAGCGTCGAGCCGCCTGCTCCCTGCAGCGCGTGAAGGAACTTCTCCCTCGCCTCGCGAAAGGACTCGGCGAAGAACTCCGATGCCGCCATGCGGATCGCCTCTCTACTTCACCCGCACATAGCGCAACGGGAAATACGCATCCGATTGCTGCACCAAGTCGATATTGGTCTTGGCCGCCCAGACGATCTCCTGCTGCATGATCGGCACGGTGGGAATGTCGTCGCGGACGATCTTGAGGGCTTCGGCGATCATCGTGCGGCGCTTCGCCGGGTCGAGCTCCACCTGGATCTGATCGGTCAACGTGTCGACCCGAGGATTCGAATATCCACCGACATTGAACAAGCCTTTGGGAGAGCCCGGGGCCCGGCTCATCAACAGATTGAGCAGATAGTTGTGAGCGTCGCCCGTGGCTCCACCCCAGCCGACATAGTACAGGCTGGTCTCATAGGGTGGATTGATCAGCTTCACATATTGCGAGAAGGGCTGAACCCGGAGCTTCACCTTGATGCCGACCTTCGCCAGCATGGCGACGGCCGCGGTGCAGATCGCCTCGTCATTCATGAAGCGGTCGTTCGAGCAGTCCATGCCGGTCTGAAAGCCGTTGGGATAGCCGGCATCGGCCATCAGCTTCTGCGCCTTGGCGAGGTCGTGCTCGGGCTTGACGTTGAGCGCCGGATCGAAGCCCTCGACACCCGGCCCGACCATGAGGTAGTTGGGCACGCCGAAGCCACGCATGACCACGTTGTGGATCGCATCGGTGTCGATGGCCATCCGCATGGCCTCGCGCACGCGCTTGTCCATGAACGGGTTCTTGCCCTTGACGTCGCCATCGAACAGCTCAGCGTGGCCCATGTCGATCCCGAAATACATCGTGCGCCACTCCGGCGTCTGCAGCACCTTGAGATTGGGACGCGCCTGGACCTGGGGAACGCTCGAGACCGGCAAGCCGTAGATCATGTCGACCTGACCGGAGACCAGCGCCGCCACCCGGGTCGCCGGATTGGCGAGCGGGGTGAAGGTGACCTCGGTCAGATTGTGCTCGACCTTGTCCCACCAACTGGGATTGGGCTCGAGCACGGCCACGCTGTCCGCGGCGCGCGAGCGCAGCTTGAAGGGACCGGTCCCCATCGTGTTGGTCGAGGCGTAGGAGGCTTGGTTGCTCTGGAGGCTGGTCGCTGCGGCCACGCCATGCTGCTCCGACCAAGCCTTCGACATGATGAGCCAGCCGGTGATCTCGAAGGGTAGGATCGGATCCGGACCCTTGGTGACGAAATCGACCGTATGGTCGTCGACCTTCTTCACCTCGGCCACGGGCGCCAGCACGCCGGCCAAGGCCGAGCCCGGCCCCTTCGTCCTTGCCGCGGAGAACACCACGTCATCAGCGGTGAAGGGCGAGCCGTCTTGGAATTTGACGTTCTGCCGGAGCTTGAAGCGCCAGACTTCGGAGGAAATGTTTGACCATGATTCTGCCAGCGCCGGCTCCAGCTTCATGTTCCGGTCGCGCCGGATCAGCGGCTCGTAGATGTTTGCCAGAAAGGAGATCGTAGGAAGGACGTTGCGGCTATGCGGGTCCATCGTCCCCGGATCGGAGTCGGCGGCCCATTGGAAGTTGGCGGCACCGGCCGAAGCGGCACCGAAGATCGAGGCGGCTGCGATCAGAGCAAGGCCGGGACGGTAGGTCATCGTCTCCTCCAAATTCTCATCTGCGGCGGACGCCGGCGTGGCGCCGCCATTGGGATCGTGGTCAGTAGTTTATCGACGGATTGTCCCCGGGATAGATCACGCCGGCGACCAGCATGCCCGCGGGATCGGTGCATTCCAGGGAGTGGATCTGCTTGCGCGGAAGAAAGATCACGTCGCCGGCTCGGACCGGCGCCTTGCGCGCCTCGGTCCACATGGCGCCCGAGCCGCTCATGATGATCAGGGATTCCTCGTAGAGATGGCGGTGGGGTGCCGCCTTCGACTTCGGAATCTCGCCGATGAATTGCGTGACGACGGTCGATCCCAAAGTCTTGTCGACGAGCATCTGGAAGAACCGATCGCCCATGCGATTGCGGCCGTCCGGGTCGATGCCGATGGTGCGGCGCGGCTTGGCCGCGTCGAAATACGCCGGCATCGCCTCATGCCAGAGGACGCCGTCGGCCGACGGGCAGGCCGCCGCGAACACCTTGAGCAGCACATCCTTGGCGTTGCAAAACTGGAATCCTTCGCCCGGACATACATAGACACCGGTATTCGGCGAAACGGCAAACGCGCGCTCGCCGATGACGAGTTCGCCCTCGCCCTCGGAAACGAACAGGATCACGTGCCGGTTGCCAAATCCGACGATCGGAGAGTGGCCGCGGGCGCATTCGAAGTAGTAGAGCGATTGATGGAGAGCCCCGTCCTGCTTGTTGATGACGGGACGATGGGACAGCACGCCCCGGCGCTCGAGGCTCGCGGCCGGGATGGTGCAGACATAGCAGCCGCCATCCAGAAGCGCCTTGCCGTCCTTGTCCGCGTCGATCGTGGGAATGGCGCGGTTCTGGGCGCTGTTCGGGTCATCCTCCTCATAGGTGGCGGAGAGGTTGTTGTGCGCTCCGTCGCAGAACGGCTTCGTCTTGCTGTGCTTGCAGCCGCAGAACAGCACCTCTTCGCCTTGCTGCTCAGCCTTATAGGCGATGGGGCGATAATCGGTTCCCTTGTGGGACCCATCGCAGAAGGGCTGGGTCCGGCTGCGTCCGCAGGCGCACCAAAAATAGGTCTTTCCGGCCTCGAGCTCGTAGTAGTACGGCTTCTTCTTGGCAATGACGACGTCGACGGCGGAGGACATGCTCCACTCCTGAATCGCCCCGGCCGGCGCGTCCGCGGGGGGCCTCATCTTGCATTCCCTGGAAGGGGTTGTAACCTGGAAAAAACGCCTGTTCGGCGGCAAATGTCGGTTGATACTGCCAATTCCGCCCTCGCTCCGGCAATGCTCCACCAGGATTGCTTCGGGCTGGCCTAAAGGACTCACGCGATATGGCTGAGGGCGTTCGCCACCGTCTTGCCGTCGATATCGGCGGCACCTTCACCGACGTGGTCTTGGAGGGGCCGAAGGGGCGGGTGACGACCAAGGTCCTGACCACGCCCGCCGCACCTGAGCTGGGGGTCATCGACGGGATCGAGGCGGTCCTGCGGGCAGCCGCACTCGCTCCGGAGGCGATCGACCTGTTCATTCACGGAACGACGCTTGCGACCAATGCACTCATCGAGCGCAAGGGCGCCAAGACGGCCTTCATTACAACCGCAGGCATTCGCGACATCCTGGAGATGGGCTACGAGAAGCGGTTCGAGCAATATGACGTCTACATGGACCGGCCGGCGCCCTTGGTCGAACGCGAGCTGCGGATCGGTGTCGGCGAGCGGGTGACCGCTCGCGGCCGGGTTCTGAGGCCGCTCGACGAGGAGGATGTCCGACAGGCAGCGCTCCAAATCAACGAGAGCGGCGCCGAGGCGGTCGCCGTCGGCCTCATCCACGCCTACGCCTATCCGGAGCACGAGCGCCGCGTCCGCGAGCTGCTGGCCGGTCTTCTGCCTAAATCCGTGACCATTTGTCTCTCGAGCGAGGTGTGTCCGGAGATCCGGGAGTATGAGCGCTTCTCGACGACCTGCGCCAACGCCTATGTCCGTCCGCTGATGGCGGGTTATTTGACCCGGCTGCGCGTGCGTCTGGATGCGATCGGTCTTCGTTCTCCGCTTTTCCTCATGATGTCGGGCGGTGGTCTCACGACCCTGGAGCACGCCACGCGATTTCCCATTCGTCTCGTCGAGTCCGGTCCGGCCGGCGGCGTCATATTGGCCGGCCAAATCGCCCGCGAATGTGCGCTTGATGCCGTGTTGGCCTTCGACATGGGGGGTACGACGGCAAAGATCTGCCTCTTGGATGACTACGAGCCGGAGCGGGCCCGGCGCTTCGAGGTGGCGCGAATGTATCGCGATCTCAAGGGCAGCGGCTTGCCGGTGCGCATCCCCGTCATCGAGATGGTGGAGATCGGCGCCGGCGGCGGCTCGATTGCCCGGGTCGACGCCATGCAACGCATCACCGTGGGTCCCGACAGCGTCGGGGCCGATCCCGGCCCGGCCTGCTACGCTCGCGGCGGTTCGAAGGCGACCGTCACCGACGCGAATGTCGCCTTGGGTCGCATCGATCCCCAGCGCTTTGCCGGTGGACGCATTCCCCTCGACCCGGAACGAGCGACGGCGGCGATCGCCGGCGATGTCGGGGCCAAGCTCAAGCTCGATGGGCACTGGCCTGCCGCCGGCATATCGGAGATCGTCGAGGAGAACATGGCCAATGCGGCTCGCGTGCATGCCATCGAGCGCGGCAAGGTGATCGATCGCTACACCATGGTGGCGTTTGGCGGTGGGGCGCCTTTGCACGCGGGCCGCCTCGCCGAGAAGCTTGGCATCATGCGCGTGATCGTGCCGGTCGGTGCCGGCGTCGGCTCCGCCATCGGCTTTCTGCGGGCACCCATTGCCTATGAGGTGGTGCGGAGCTGGCGGGTGGCGTTCGACGAGCTGGATCTTGCAGCCGCCAATCGGCTCTTGACCGAGCTCGGCACGGAGGCCCGCGGGGTCGTAGCGGCCGGGGCCGCAGGGGCGCCGATCAGGGTCACGCGGTTGGTGGATGTTCGTTATGTCGGCCAAGGCCATGAGCTGCCGATGAGCCTCTCCGAGCGGACTCTGGTCAAAGCGGACTTCGACGATCTCCGGCAGCGTTTCGAGGCGCGCTATCGCCAGATCTACGGGTTGCATCTGCCGGCAATGGCGGTGGAGATCGTCACTTGGTCGGTGACGGCCTCGACCATCCTGGCCGAGACGGCGAGGGTATCGTCCATCCCTCGCCGCCCGGTCGAGAGGTCGCGGGAGCGACGTCCGGTCTACGAGCCGGCGTTGGGAGGATTGGTCGAGATGCCGGTTCATAGGCGCAGCGACCTCGTGCCCGGCGTCAGCATCGAGGGGCCGGCGGTCATCGTCGAGGATGAGACGACCACGATCGTCCCCTCGAGCTTCGCCGCGATGATCGATCGCAGCGGCTATATCGTCATGGAGGCCAAGAGCCATGTCTAAGGATTCGCTCAAGGCCATTCGTCTGCAGGTCATGTGGAACCGGCTCATCGCCGTGGTCGAGGAGCAGGCCCAGGCTTTGCTGCGTACCGCCTTCGGTCACGTGGCGCGCGAGGCCGGCGATCTGTCCGCGGGCGTCTATGACGTGGCCGGGCGCATGCTGGCCCAGGCGGTCACCGGCACGCCAGGCCATGTCAACACCATGGCCGCCGCCGTTGGGCATTTTCTCGAACGCTTCCCCGTCGCTACGATGGCGCCCGGCGACGTCTACGTGACCAACGATCCTTGGCTGGGTACCGGCCATCTCTTCGACTTCGTCGCGGTCACCCCGGCCTTTCGCGACGGCAGGCCCGTCGCGTTGTTCGCCTCCACCTGCCACATGGTCGATGTCGGCGGCATCGGTTTCTCCGCGGATGCGAATTCGGTCTTCGAGGAAGGCACGCTGATCCCGCATCTTCGGCTGCGCGCCGGCGATCGGCTGAATGAGGACATATTGGCGATCGTCACCGCCAATAGCCGCAACCCGACGGAGGTCCGCGGCGACATTCTGTCATTGGTGAGCTGCAACGACGTTGGGGTCGCCAGGCTTCTCGGCATGATGGCGGAGTTCGACCTCACCTCGATCGATGAGCTGGCCCGGCACGTGATCGAGAAATCACGAGAGGCGACCTTGTCGGCGATCAAGCGGGTGCCGCCCGGGATCTATGGGACCGAGATGCAGCTCGACGGTTACGATGCGCCGATCCTGCTCCGGGCGAAGATGACCGTGAGCGAGAGGGAGATCGTCGTCGACTATGCCGGCAGCTCGCCGGCCTCGCTCTTCGGCATCAATTCGCCGAAATGCTACACGGACGCCTATACCGTCTTCGGCCTCAAATGCGCCATCGCGCCCAGTGTTCCCAACAATGCCGGCTCGCTCGCGCCGTTCAAGGTGCTGGCGGAGCCAGGCTCCATCGTCGACCCGGTGCGGCCCTCGCCGGTCACCGCTCGCCATGTCGTGGGCCAGATGCTTCCCGATGTCGCCTTCGGTTGCCTTGCCCAGGCGTTGCCGGACGCGGTTCCGGCAGAGAGCGCCGGCAGCATTTGGGTTCTGGCCATGGCCAGCGCCCATGAGCGGGTCGCCGATGCGCGTCTGAGCAATGCCGCACGCTTCAATGTGATGAATGTCGGCCTCGGCGGGGTCGGGGCTCGGCCGGGCAAGGACGGGTTGTCGACCACGGCCTTTCCGAGCGGCGTCGGCACCATTCCCATCGAGGTCACCGAAGACCAATGCCCGCTCGTCTTCTGGCGCAAGGAGTACCTCCGCGACTCCGGCGGGCCCGGCACCTATCGCGGCGGCCTCGGGCAGGTGATCGAAATCGGCAACAGCGAGGAGGCGGCGTTCACCATCTCGGCGGCGACCTTCGATCGGATTCGGTTTCCGCCGCGTGGGCGCAATGGCGGCCATTCCGGCGGGGTAGGGGCGGCTCGCCTGGGATCGGGTGCGGCGCTCGCCACGAAGGCAACCCATGTGGTGCCGGCCGGCGACCGGCTGGTGGTCGAGCTACCTGGCGGCGGCGGCCTCGGGGAGCCAACCGAGCGGCCTCCCGAACGCGTGAAGGCGGATATCGCCGCGGGCTTGGTATCGCCCGAAGCAGCCCTCAGGGTCTATGGCCTCAAGAGCGGAATGTAGGTGAGCCATGGCCGACACGCTCACCCATGCGGTCTCGATCGAGCTGGCGGCGCCGGCGGCCAAGGCCTTTGCCTTCATGTCGGACCCGGCCAAGCTCGACCGCTGGTCATTCGGGACCTGGCGCACGGTGCTGCACGAAGGTGGGCTGGTCGAGGGCCAATCCATCTTCGATGGCGCCGTCACCTGGGTCCGTATCGACGCCGATCCAAAGCGCGGCGTCATCGATTATCACTTGGGCAAGAGCAAGGACGCGCTCACCCCGCGGATCATGGCGCGCGTGGTGCCCGGCGACCGGCTCGAGCTCGGAGCCGAGGCATCGGTGCTGACCTTGATCGCCTGGCGCCTTCGAGGCATGAGCGACGAGCGCTGGCGACGGTTGACGACGGCGCACGAGTTCGAGGTGGTCCTGATCAAGTCGCTGATCGAGGCCGTCTGAGCAGGCGCTGAGCGTCCCATGAATCATCCACGAGGTGCACCCGTGATTCCCCCGAAGGACCGTCTCAAGATCTGCTTCGCCCATGTCGCCTACCGGTTTCAGGCCCGCTTCCAGCCGCGCAACACCGGCATCGGCCATTTTCAGGTCTCCAGCCGGGAGGATCTCGATGCGAAAATCGGCGATGCCGACGTCCTCGTCATCTCCGGCCTCTGGCGCAACGAGCTGATCGGGCTGGCACCGAAGCTCGGCTTCATCCAATCGATCGGGGCAGGGGTCGATCAATTCTCCAAGGAGGCGCTCGCCGCCAAGGGGATCCGTCTGGCGAGCGCGGCCGGGGTCAACGCCCGTGCGGTCTCGGAGCATGCGCTGTCCCTCATCCTCGCCTTGAGCCGACGCCTGCCGGAAGCGCGC
Source organism: Pseudomonadota bacterium (assembly GCA_016195085.1). Lineage (NCBI taxonomy): Bacteria > Pseudomonadati > Pseudomonadota > Pseudomonadota bacterium. Next base: position 10,206 of record JACQAG010000030.1, read on the forward strand.
GACAATCAGAAGAAGCATGTTTGGCGCGGGATGATCGGCGACTTCGCCCGCCGGGAAGACGAGCTCGGCGGCAAGACGCTGATCGTGGTAGGGCTTGGTCGCATCGGCGGGCGCCTCGCCGAGCTCGGAAAAGCCCTCGACATGCGCGTCATCGGCATCCGTCGCGATCCGAGCCAGGGCGGCGGTGCGGCGGACTCGGTGCATGCGACCAAGGAGCTGAAATCGCTGCTGCCGGAGGCCGATTTCGTGGCGCTCACCTGTCCCTTGACCAAGGAGACCGAGAATCTGATGGATGCCGACGCATTCTCCCGAATGAAGAAATCGGCCTTTCTGGTCAATCTCGCCCGGGGCAAATGCGTGAACGAGGCGGCGCTGGTCGATGCGCTCTCCAAGGGGAAGATCGCAGGTGCCGGCATCGACGTCACGGTGGAGGAACCCTTACCGGCAGACTCGCCGCTATGGGATTTGGAAACCGCGTTCATTACCCCGCATACGGGCGGCGAAACCCGGCGCTACGAGGACAATGTCCTCGATATCCTCATGGATAATCTCGAGCGGCTCTGGCGCGGCGAAACCACGCTCAGAAACCAGATCGTATGATCCTTCCGCTCACTTGCTCTGAGACTTGAGCTCCTCGATCGCCGAAGCCCAAGCCTCTGAGGTGTGCCGGATATCCTCGGCCGTATGGGCGAGCGAGACATAATATTTCGACTCGCCCTTCATGATGCCGCGCTGGCGCAGAAGCGCATTGAAGCGCCGCAGCATCTCCACATCGCCGCGCAGCGTGCCGCGATAGTCGCGGATCTCGCCGTCGGTGAAGACGACGTCGAACAACGGCGGCTCGCCGATGACCTGGGCCTTCAAGCCGGAGCGCTTCAACAGCCGTGACAGCTCGTTCATCAAGGTGCGGCCGGTCTCGAAGATGCGCTCATAGGCGCCGGGTCGCCGCAGGATCTCAAGGGTGGCGAGGCCGGCGACGGCGGCGACGGGGTTGCCCGACAGCGTCCCGATCTGGGTCAGGAAGCCGTCATCGCCGACCCTGCCGCGGTCGAAATGCGCCATGATGTCGTCCCGACCGGCGATCGCCGCCAGCGGAAACCCGCCGCCGATGACCTTGCCCAGGGTGCAGATGTCGGGGACGACGCCGTAGTACTCCTGAGCGCCGCCATAGGCGAGGCGGAAGCCGGTGACGACCTCATCGAAGATGAGCGGCACGCCGTTCTCGGACGTCGCCTTCCGGAGCGCCTGCAGAAAGCCCGGCGCCGGCGGAACGATGCGCTGGAACGGCTCGACGATGACGCCCGCCAGCTCATCGCGATGCGCGCGGATGAGGGCGTTCACGCTGTCGATGTCGTTGAAGGGGGCTACCAGAATCTCGTCGCTGACGCTCCGCGGAATACCGGGGGAGTCAGGGACCGGCTGCGGGAAGTTGCCCGGCCGCTTCGGGGCGAGGCTTTGCAGCGCATAGTCGCTCATGCCGTGATAGCCACCCTCGAATTTGAGGATCTTCTCACGCTTGCGATAGGCCCGGGCAAGACGCATGGCATAGGCATCCGCCTCGGTGCCGCTGCTGACGAAGCGCACCTTGTCGGCGCAGGCGACGGCATCGACGATGGCCTCGGCGAGGCGGATGCCGTGGCGGTTGTTGGCGAAATAGGTCGTGCCGAGAGGCACCTGCGCCTGGACCGCAGCGGTAACCTCCGGATTCGCATGGCCGATGAGCATCGGGCCGGATCCCAGCAGGAAATCGACATATTCTTTGCCGTCCTCATCCCAGACCCGTCCGCCACGGCCTTCCCGGATCACGAAGTCGGCAGGCGTATTTCCGAACGTGCCGGCCGGCAGAACGCGCTTTGCCGTTTCCAACAGTCCAAGATCAGCCTCGCTGCGGGCCTTCGCGGTCATGGGATCCTCGTGTTCATCGCTGCGGTCGCCGGGACTCTATCGCCAACACCGGCAATTCCGCGATGCTTTTCGAAATGCCGGCGGAATCAGGGGCGTACGGCGGGAGTCTCCACGGGTAGCTCGCGGGCGCGCCACATCAAATACAATTCGAGGTTGACGTACTCGGGCGCACCAAAGGGATAGGACTGGGCGCGCATGCCGACGAGGCAGTTGCGGAGCCGTCGCTGCAGCGAGCCGAGGGCCTGCCATTCGAGCCGGTAGAGCGGATAGCCCGTGGGATGCGCCTGGGGCACCGGGGCGCCTGCCAGCTTTTGACCCCAATTATCGTCGTGGCACTGGGCGCAGGAGAGATTGAGCTGTCCCTGACGCTCCTCGAAGAGCGCGCGACCTCTCTCGATGAACGGCTTGATCCGATCGTCCTCGACGATGCTGATGGGCTGGCCGCGGGACTGCCGTCCGACATAGGCGGTCAAAGCCAACAGCTCCTTGCTCTCGAACGGCAAGGGCGCCGCCTGCTGCTTCTCAGTGCGGCAGACGTTGATGCGCTCTTCTAGATCGACCGGTCGACCATGCGCGGCATCGAAGGCGGGGTAGCGTGCAGCAACGCCTTTCATGCTCACCCGGGCGTCTTGGTGGCAATCGGCGCAAGACTTGTCCCGGGATCCTTCCTTCCGGCTCCAGAGAGCCTCGCCGTCGAGCACCCACAGCATGCCGGGATTGGCGGTGTCGTCGTCCTGCATCGCCCGAGTCTCGCGCCCCATGAACTCGTAGCCTGACCGCCGGTCCGCGAACGGGATTTCCGTGGCGCCTGCCGCAGAAGCGAAGCCCAGCGCCGGAAGCAGGCATTGGAGGAGGGTGGCGAACCGACGGACCCAGCGGGCGATCATTCGACGGCGATGGCAGCAGACTCAATCATCGCGAAGCCATTGTCGCCGGACCAGCGGAAGGCGATCGTGCCGCTCTCGCTCGCAACCGTATGGAAGGTAATGAAAGGATTGGCGGCGATCGCCGGGGCGAGCGTGGCGCGGAATATTTCCTCGCCGTTGTATGTGCACACGAACAGATCGATGATGTCGCGCGGAATCATTTCGCCGTTGTAGCCGACGCGAAAGCCGGTCTCCATGGGATGGGAGATCAGCGTCTTGATCTCGATGATCTCGCCGCGTTTGGCCTTGGCCGGGACGTTGATCAGAGCCCGCGCCATCACTTTATGACCTCGATGCAGGCCGCGACCGTCACGATGACGTCGGCGCTTTCGGTCCAGAACGAGCCATCGCTCATCTCCGCGATGGCGACGACACGCTGCGCATCGGCAAGCTTGATGCGTGTGGCGAACGTCGCTTTGCCGGCCCGCGGTCCGAGGCTCACGGAGATCACATGAGGCTGCGGGTTCTTCTCGTTGAAGACATGGATGGCCTTGACGTGATCGACGTCGGTCATCGGGCTTTCGACTGCGACCGTGACCGGCACAGTATTGCCGTTCTCGACCAAAGGCGGCAAATCGAGGCTGATGCGCCCACGGCGCAGCTGCGCCTCGCCGATCACCTCCTGAATCGCCGCCTGCATGGATTCCGGCGTGGCAAGGCTGGTCTTGGCGGCGAACACCGACAGGAGCCCGGCACCGGCGGCCAGGCGCGCCGACCCGATGAGGAAGCGGCGTCGGCTCGTGCCCGAAATTGCATGATCCTCGCTGGTCATCGTCTCCGCTCTATTGGCGCAGCGTCTTCAGGTAGGCGACCACGTCCTCGACCTGCTCGGCGGTCAGCAAGGCCTTGCCGACTGCGCTGGGCGCCACGCGGGTCAAGCCTTCGGTTCGGTAGTAGGGCGGCATGATGGTATCAGGGTTGACGCGGCTCGCATCGACGATCCTCAGACGCAGTTGACCTTCCGACCAGCGATTTCCCGCTCCCTCCATGTTCGGCGCCAAGGTTCCCTGGAATGCCTCGTCGGGAAAGGGGCCGCTGTGGCACAGGAGACAGAGCCCGACCTGCCGATTGCCGACGATCAGGCGCCCCTTGGCGGGATCTCCCGCCATTCCCGTCAAGGAGGCAGGAATGGCATCCTCCACCACAATATAATGGCGAAGGCCTTCTTCGGCGAGGGCGACCGGGCTCGAAGGGCCGGCCAAGGCCGCGAGCAAGGCGAGCCCAAGCCAGGCACCGCGGCTAGCCGAATACTTCGCCGGTGATCGTCTTGAACCAACCATCGGCAAAGCCGGCTTCCTGGGCGCGCACGGATGGCGGCGCATCCAACGGGCTGGTGCCGCCGGCACCTTCGATGTCGGCGAGGATACCGTTGGCGGGCCGATAGACGCCGGCGACGGTGATGCCATAGTCAGGTGCCACCAGGCTATAGCAGGTGTTGATCAGCCTCGGCTCCGGGGGCGTGGCGCCGTCCATGAGGTTCACCACAGCGGCCGCGCAGACCTTCGCCTGGGCGTTGGCGGAGAAGGCGGACTTCGGCATGGCGCCGGCGATCGAGGCATCGCCGATCACATGGATGTTGGGTTGCAAGCTCGAGGCGAAGCTCACCGGGTCGATGGGGCACCATCCGGTTTGGTTGGCAACACCGGCGAGCTCGGCGATGCGCCCCGCCTTCTGTGGGGGAATGACGTTGGCGACATCGGCCTTGTACTTGTTGAAATCGGTCGTCAAGGTCAGCGAGGCCGGATCGACCGAAGTCACCTTGCCGCCCGAGGACAAGGAGACCCACTCGATGTGGTTGGGGTAGAGCTCTTTCCAGGCATTTTGGAAGAGGCGCTGCTTGGAGAAGGCATCCTTGGCATCGAGGATGATGAGCTTCGATTTCGGCTTCTTGGTCTTGAGGTAGTAGGCGATCAAGCTCGCCCGCTCGTAAGGACCGGGGGGGCAGCGGAATGGATTGGCCGGCGCCGAGATGACGACGATGCCGCCATCCTCCATCGACTCGAGCTGGCGGCGCAGCAGGAGGGTCTGCTCGCCTGCCTTCCAGGCATGGGGCATGCGCTCGGCGGCGGCTTCAGTATACCCGGGGAGCCCTTCCCATCGGAGGTCGATTCCCGGGGCCAGAACGAGCCGGTCATAGGCAAGCCGCCCGCCATCGGCCAAGGTCACGCTGCGGGCCAGGGGATCGACCGCCGTCGCTGCGGTGAACGCCAGGGCGATTCCGTCTTGCGCGAGCCGGTCATAGCCGAATTGCTGCTCCTTGAGCTCGCGCAGACCGGCGATGACGCCATTGCTGAACGGGCAGGCGGTGAAGCTGCGGTTGGCTTCGACCAGCGTCACCGTCAGGCGCGGCTCGAGCCGCTTCAACGTCCTCGCGCAGGTGGCGCCGGCAAAGCCGCCGCCGATGACGACGACGCGGCCGCTTGCCCCTTGGCCGAAGGCCGGTAGCGGCAGGAGCGCGCTCGCCGCTCCGGCCGTTACTTTCCGTAAGAAATCGCGACGTGACGTCCAGCGCCTGCTCATGGTCTTGATCCCGCGCAGTCCCTCTGCTCGCCATACCAGGCGGCGATGATTCTGCTCTCCTCGTCGCTGAAGCCCTTGGCGATGCGGTCCATGATCGTCGTCGGCAGCTTCCCCGAGCGGAATCCCTGCATCGCCGCGGTTATCTCCGTCGCGGTGCGGCCGATGAGCCTGGGTACCGGCGTCTCGACGGCTTGGCCGGCCGGATGGCAGCCGGTGCAGGAGGCGGCTCCCGGCGGGCCTTCCGGCGAGGCGGCGACGGCGATCTGGGCCGTCGCCCAAAGAATCATTCCGGCGAGAATCGTGCGAGCTGTCACCTGATGTCCCACCTGACGAACGGGAGCGGCGGCCGATGGGGCCGCCGCAGGGTCGATCACGCCGTTCTGAGGTCGTGGTTCATGAGCGGGAAGGCGCGGACGCGCTTGCCGGTGGCGGCGAAGATCGCGTTCAGCACCGCCGGTGCGGCGACCGAGATCGTCGGCTCGCCGACGCCGCCCCAGAACCCGCCGGAGGCTGCCATGACCGCTTCGACCTTCGGCATCTCGTCCATGCGCATGAGGTTATAGGTATCGAAGTTGGTCTGCTCGATGGCGCCGTTGCTGACCGTGCAGCCGCCATAGATCATCGCCGACAGGCCATAGACGAAGGAGCCGGCGACCTGGCGCTCGACCTGCGCCGGGTTGACGATGTAGCCGGGATCGGTGGCGCCGACGATGCGGTGGATCTTCAAGCGGCCGTCATTGCTGACCGACACTTCGGCGCAGGCTGCGACATAGCTGCCATAGCCCATGAACTGCGCCAGCCCGTGATACCGGCCTTTCGGTGCCTTGCCGTAGCCGGCTTTGGCGGCGGCGGCCTCCAGCACGGCCCGGTGCTTCGGCTTCAGCATCTTGCGGCGGAACGCGAGCGGATCCTGGCCCGCCGCATGGGCGAGCTCGTCGATGAAGCATTCGACATAGATCGCATTGTGATTGGTATTGACCCCGCGCCAGGGTCCGACCAGGACATGGCTGTTGCGCATGGCGTGCTCGACCAGCAGGTTCTTGACCTCATATCCGAAGGCGCTCTCGGTTCCGCCGGGATTGAGGCCTTGGAAGACCCCCGGATCCATGCCGTTCCGCAGGTTCTGGGGATTGAGCGAGGCGGCAATCGAGTGGCTGGAGAGGCGTATGTGGAAGCCGACGAGGTTGCCATTGGCGTCGAGGCCGCCGGTGAGTTTGCATTGGCCCGCCGGGTGGTATGAGCAATGGGTCATGTCCTCTTCGCGGGTCCACAACAGCTTGACCGGCGTGCCCGGCATCTGCTTGGCGATGAGGACCGCCTGGCGCACATAGTCGGTCCGTCCGCGCCGGCCAAAGCCACCGCCGACCATGGTCTTGTAGAACTCGCATTTGGCAAGCGGCAGGCCCGAGGCCTCGGCCGCCATGGCCAGCGCCGCCTCGCCGTTCTGGGTCGGCGCCCACACCTCGCACCTGTCCGGGGTATAGAGGGCGGTGGCGTTCATCGGCTCCATGGTGGCGTGGTTCTGGAAGGGGTAGGCGTAGACCGCCTCCACCTTCTTCGCCGCGGACGCAATCGCCGCCTTGGCATCCCCGGCCTGGTTGCCGATGAAAGCCTTCTCGGCGCTCAGGCCCTCCTTCAGCATCTCGGCGATGGTGGCGCTCGAGACCTTGGCGCCCTCGCCCTCGTCCCAGACGATCGGCAAGGCCAGAACCGCCGTCTTGGCGTTCCAGAAGCTGTCGGCGATCACCGCCACACCGCTCTCGCCAACCGGAACCACCTTCTTAACCCCGGCCATCCGCTCGACCTTGGCCGCATCGAAGCTCTTCACCTTGCCGCCATTCACCGGGCAGTCCCTGATCGCCGCCGTCAGCATCCCCGGCAGCTTCACATCGATCCCGTAGACGGTCTTGCCCGTCACCTTGTCGGCCGTGTCCAGCCGCTTCACCGGCTTGCCGGCGATCTTCCAATCCTTCGGATCCTTGAGCTTCACCGCCTTCGGCGGCTCCAACTTGGAGGCAGCCTCGGCAACCTTGCCGTAGGTGGTCTTGCGCCCCGAAGGCTTGTGCGTGATCACGCTGTTGGCCGCCCCGCACTCCGAGGCCGGCACCTTCCAGCTATTGGCAGCCGCCTGGACCAGCATCTCGCGCGCCGCCGCCCCACCCTGGCGCACATACTCATTCGACTCCCGGATGCCGCGGCTGCCGCCGGTGGAGAAGTTCCCCCATACGCGCTTGCGCGCCACGTTCTGGCCCGGCGTGGGGAACTCGGTCGTCACCTTCGACCAGTCGCATTCCAGCTCCTCGGCAACCAGCTGGGCCAAGCCGGTCAAGGTCCCCTGGCCCATCTCCGAGCGGGCGATGCGGATCACCACCGTGTCGTCCGGCTTGATCACCACCCAGGCATTCACCTCGGGCGCCGCCTCCGCCGCCGAGGCGGAGCCCATGGGCAGCGTAATGCCCAGGGAGAGCCCGCCGCCAAGCGCCGTGGCGCCAACCAGGAAGGAGCGACGATCGATCACGGTCATCTGCTGGGTCATGGCTCTCTCCCTCACGCCTTGGCGTTGGCAGCGGCGTGGATCGCTTCGCGCACCTGCTGATAGGTGCCGCAGCGGCAGATATTGGTGATCGCCCCGTCGATGTCGGCATCCGTCGGCTTCGGCTTCGACTTCAACAGCGCCGCCACCGCCATGATCATCCCGCTCTGGCAATAGCCGCATTGCGGCACGTCATGCTCCACCCACGCCTTCTGCACCTTGTGCAGCACCCCGTTGGTCGCCAGACCCTCGATCGTGGTGATCTTCTTGCCCGCCGCCGCACTCACCGGAACCGAGCACGACCGCATCGCCACCCCGTCGATATGCACCGTGCATGCCCCGCACTGGGCAATCCCGCACCCGTACTTGGTCCCGGTCATCCCCAAGGTGTCCCGCAGCACCCACAGCAAGGGCGTGCGCGGGTCCACATCAGCCTGCTGCGACTTCCCGTTGATGTTCAGCGTCGGCATCAAAATTCTCCCCCTGGCGTCTCGGGCCATGCGCTCATTTTCTTATGGATCGACATTGCTACTTTAGGCAGCACCATGATTCCACGGATTCCGACGGCCCGAAATCACGGTGCTGCGAGTGGCGAGGAATGTTTCTGGATGCCGCCGCTGCTCCGGGCACCTCAGTGACGCGAATTTGTGCAGTTGCGAAAATCATAGTCAGGCCGGTGACTGCAAGTCCAGCGGCACCCCGGCGTTAATTCATGCAAAGCGGTTCTGTTACAGGTTTCTGACGGACCCTTTGAAAGTAAGATATCGCATGGCTCGGTTCTTGCTGTTGCCCCTCCTGCATGCTGCGCCGCAATAGGCGCGAGGCTCAATAGGGGGACATTCATGCAAAGACTAAGCAAATTGACGGGAACCCTGGCCCTTGCCGGGGCGGTTGGCCTGTGGGCAACCGGTGCAGCCGCGCAGGGCACCATCAAGGTGGGCGTGCTGCATTCGCTCTCCGGCACCATGGCCATCAGCGAGAGCACGCTCAAGGACACGGTCTTGATGATGGTCGACGACCTCAACAAGAAGGGTGGCCTGCTCGGCAAGAAGGTCGAGGCCGTGGTCGTCGATCCGGCGTCCAACTGGCCGCTGTTCGCCGAAAAGGCGCGCGAGCTCATCTCCAAGGAGAAGGTGGACGTGGTCTTCGGCTGCTGGACCTCGGTGTCCCGCAAGTCGGTGCTGCCGGTCTTCGAGGAGCTGAACGGGCTCCTGTTCTATCCGGTGCAATACGAAGGCGAGGAGAGCTCCAAGAACGTGTTCTACACGGGAGCGGCTCCCAATCAGCAAGCGATTCCGGCTGTCGAATACCTGATGAGCAAGGAAGGGGGTGAGGTCAAGCGCTGGGTGCTCGCCGGAACCGACTACGTCTATCCCAGGACCACCAACAAGATCCTGGAAGCGTTCCTCAAGGCCAAGGGTGTGGCACCTGCGGATATCATGATCAACTACACGCCCTTCGGGCACAGCGATTGGCAGACCATCGTCGCCGACATCAAGAAGTTCGCCTCCGCCGGCAAGAAGACCGCGGTGGTCTCGACGATCAATGGCGATGCCAATGTGCCGTTCTACAAGGAGCTGGCCAACGCCGGGATCAAAGCCTCGGACATTCCGGTCGTCGCCTTCTCGGTCGGCGAGGAGGAGCTCGCCGGCATCGATACCAAGAACCTGGTCGGCCATCTCGCCGCCTGGAACTACTTCGAGTCGATGAAGAACCCGACCAACGACGCGTTCATCAAGGAGTGGCACACGTTCATCAAGAGCGATAAGCGTGTGACCAACGATCCGATGGAAGCCACCTATATCGGCTTCAAGATGTGGACGAAGGCTGTCTTGCAGGCCGGATCGACCAATGTCGACGCCGTTCGCCAGGCCATGTACGGCCAGAAGGTGAAGGCACCCTCCGGCTTCACGGCGGTGATGAACACCAACCACCACCTGTCCAAGCCCGTGCTGATCGGGGAGATCCGCCCGGACGGGCAGTTTAGCGTGGTGTGGCAGACGAAAGGGCCGATCAAGGCAGAGGCTTGGTCGAAATACATCCCGGAGAGTTCCAAGCTCACCGCGGACTGGACCTTCCCTTGGGTCTGCGGCAACTGTGAAAAGCCGAAATTCGTAAAGTACGACTAAGCAAGAGAGCGGGGCCGCCCGGTTGCGGAGCGGCCCCGTTTCGCTCAAGAGGCCCATCCGAAGAGTTATGCATTTGTTGGGTCGGTCGAGCGTTTGGGGCTGGGCAATGGGTCGCGTCTTGCTGGCGGCAGTATTCGCCGCCATTGGCGTGCTGAGCCTGTCTTTGGCGGCACGCGCCGACGCTCTGGGTGATGCGATCGCGGGCTTGGCCGACTCGGATCCCAAGCCCGCCATTCAGGCACTGATTGCGAATGACGATCCCCAGGCTAAGGCGGCGTTGCAGGCGATCGCGGTCGACAAGCTGTTCCGCCGCGTCGCGGACGGCGCCGTCGTCATCGGTGAAAAAGACGGCGAGATGGTCCTCATCACCAATGCCACGACCGGTGATATCGAGGACATGGCCAAGGAAGGAGAGATCGAGAGGATCGCCTTCGACGACGAAGCGAAGGCGCTGTTGGCCGGCGCCGGCGTCACCGCGGCCACGACCGAAAGCCAGCCGCTCGACTTCGCCGGGTCCATCAAGCTTCTGACCGCTGAATCGTTTGCCGCCAAGGGCGAAGCCATCGTGCGGTTGACCGCGCTGGGCGACGAGCGCGCCGTGCCCGTGCTGCGAGCGCTCGCCGACGGGCGACTGTTTACGCGCAAGGAAGACGGCACCATTGTCATCGGCGACCCCAGCGGCAATGATGTCCGGATCACGCGGGCGGCAACGCTGGAAGCCGCTGGGATTGTGAGGGCGTCAAGCCTCGACCCGGTCGTCATCAACAACAACCTCCGCAATGTCGTGCGCGAAGCGGTGGGCAGGCTCGGCCTCGTCAGCATGAACGTCGAGCAGCGCCGGCTTGCCGCCGATGCCCTGCTCGAAAGCGCGACGCCCGAGGCGGTGACGCTCTTGCGCGAAGCCGCGGCCAAGGAGACCGATGCGAGCGTCAGAGCGGCGATGGACATTGCGCTGGCCGCCGCCGGTTTGACCGATGCGGAGAAGGCGAACCGGATCGCGGCGGCGAAGCTATTGAGCGGTGCGACCGATATGCGTGTTGGCTCGCTGCTCGAGGGGCGCGCGGCGGTGGAAACCGATCCGGAGGTCAAGGCGGTCCTCGCAGCTGCGCTCGCCGGCGTCCAGCGGCGCCTCACCTTTATCGGCTACGCCGCCAATCTTTTCCAGGGCATCAGCCTCGGCAGCGTTCTGCTGCTCGCCGCGATCGGTCTTGCCATCACCTTCGGGGTCATGGGCGTCATCAACATGGCGCATGGCGAGATGATCATGCTGGGTGCGTATTCCGCCTTCGTCGTGCAGGAGGTGTTCCGCGCCTATTTGCCGCCGGGCTGGATCAACGCCTATCTCGTCGTCGCTGTCCCCGTCGGTTTTGTGGTGGCCGGCGCGGTCGGCATGGCACTCGAGCGCAGCGTGATCCGCTATCTCTATGGGCGGCCCCTGGAGACGCTGCTGGCGACCTGGGGCATCAGCCTCGTGCTGCAGCAGGCGGTCCGCTCCATCTTCGGCGCGCCCAACCGAGAAGTGGCCAATCCGAACTGGATGACCGGCGGCTTCGAGCTGGCGGGCGGCTTCACCGTCACCTGGAGCCGGCTGGTCATCATCGTCTTCTGCTTCATGGTCTTGGGCGGCCTTGCCGTGTTCCTGAGGCGCACGGCCTTCGGCCTCTATACGCGTGCAGTCGCGCAAAACCGCGACATGGCCGCAGTCATGGGCATCGCCACCTCGAGGGTGGATGCTCTCACCTTTGGGCTCGGCTCCGGCATAGCCGGCATTGCCGGCGTGGCCCTCAGCCAAATCGGCAATGTCAGCCCCAATCTCGGCAGCTTCTACATCGTCGACAGCTTCATGGTCGTGGTCTTCGGCGGCGTCGGCAACACCATGGGAACGCTGATCGGCGCCATGACGCTGGGCATCGTCAACAAGCTGCTCGAGCCCTATGCCGGCGCGGTGCTCGGCAAGATCGCGGTGCTCGTCGCCATCATCCTCTTCATTCAAAAGCGGCCGCGCGGGTTGTTCGCGCTCAAGGGCCGGGCGGCGGAGATTTAGATGTTCGGGCGTCTCTTCGATGCCCGCAGCTGGGCGGTGCTCCTCGGCCTCGGCCTCGTGCTGCTGGTCGTCGTCCCGCTCGCGAACCTGGCTTTGCCCGCCACATCGCCGCTGCATCTGCCAAACTACCTCGTGCCGCTCCTCGGCAAATACGCTTGCTACGCCATTCTGGCGCTCAGCCTCGATCTGGTTTGGGGCTATGCCGGCATCCTCAGCCTGGGCCACGGCGCCTTCTTCGCGCTCGGCGGCTATGCCATGGGCATGTATCTCATGCGCCAGATCGGCACGCGCGGCGTCTATGGCCATCCGCTCCTGCCGGATTTCATGGTCTTCCTCAATTGGAAGGAGCTGCCCTGGTACTGGTGGGGCTTCAACCACTTCCCCTATGCGGCAGCGATGGTCTTGCTGGTGCCCGGACTGCTGGCCCTGGTCTTCGGCTGGTTTGCGTTCCGCTCGCGGGTAACCGGCGTCTACCTCTCGATCATCACCCAGGCGATGACCTATGCCTTGATGCTGGCCTTCTTCCGCAATGACATGGGGTTCGGCGGCAACAACGGCATGACGGATTTCAAGGAGATCCTCGGCTACGAGGTGCAGGCGCCGTCGACGCGGCTGGCTTTGTACATCGCTTCCGTGCTGGCCCTTGGGATCAGCCTCCTCATCTGCCGGTTCGTGGTGACCTCCAAGCTCGGCCGCGTATTGCTGGCGCTCAAGGATGCCGAAAGCCGGGTTCGATTCCTCGGCTATTCGGTGACCGGTGCGAAGCTGTTCACCTTCACCTTGTCGGCGATGCTGGCCGGTCTTGCGGGCGCGCTCTACGTGCCGCAGGTCGGTATCATCAATCCAAGCGAGTTCTCGCCCGGCAACTCCATCGAGATCGCGATCTGGGTTGCGGTCGGGGGGCGGGGCACGCTCTTCGGTGCCGTGCTGGGAGCCGGCATCGTCAATGCCGCGAAGACCTGGCTCACCGGTGCTGCGCCGGAGATCTGGCTCTTTTTCCTCGGCGCCCTGTTCATCCTCGTGACCCTGCTGTTCCCGAACGGCGTCGTCGGGCTCGCCCGGCAGCTCCGCGACCGGCGTCGCCAGCGTTTGGCGCTCGCCGCCGCCGGCGACTGATCATGGATGTTGCCATGACCCAGCGCGAGCCAGCGGCAACCCCCGGACCCGGATCCTCGCTGAGACCGCCCAACACTCTCCTCTACCTGGACGGAGTCACCGTCAGCTTCGACGGCTTCCGTGCGCTCGACCGGTTGTCGCTGGTCATCGAGAAGGGCGAGCTGCGCACGGTGATCGGCCCGAACGGCGCCGGCAAGACCACGATGATGGACGTGATCACCGGCAAGACCCGGCCGGATGCAGGCGTGGTGTTCTATGACGGGGATACGGATCTCACGCGTCTGGACGAGGCGTCTATTGCCAATCTGGGCATCGGCCGCAAGTTTCAGAAGCCGACGGTATTCGAGAATCTCAGCGTCTTCGAGAATTTGGAGCTGGCGCTCAAATCGGAACGCGGCACCTGGCGCACACTCCTGGCGCAGCTCTCCGCCGGCGACCGCGATCGCATTCAGGCGGTCTTGGGTACGGTCGGCCTCGTCGATCGCGAGCAGGCCCTGGCCGGGGCGCTCAGCCACGGCCAGAAGCAATGGCTCGAGATCGGCATGCTGCTCATCCACAATCCGCGGCTGCTCTTGCTGGACGAGCCCGTCGCCGGCATGACCGATCACGAGACCGACGCAACCGCAGGCCTCATTCTCGAGCTGGCGGGCAGCCGAACCATCGTCGTCGTCGAGCATGACATGGAGTTCGTTCGTTCGCTCGGCGCGCGCGTGACCGTGCTGCATGAGGGATCGATGCTTGCCGAGGGATCGATCGACCATGTGCAGCAAGACCCGCGGGTCATCGAAGTCTATCTGGGGCGGTGATGCTGAGCGTCGAGAACATCGATCTCTTCTACGGCGCCTCCCATACCTTGAAGAAGGTCACGGTCGAGGCGCTGCCCGGGCGTGTCACCTGCATCCTCGGCCGCAACGGCGTCGGCAAGACCTCGCTGCTGCGCGCGATCTTCGGGCTGCAGCCGATCCGCGCCGGGCGCATCTCTTGGCAGGGGAAGGATCTGGGTGCCGCCCCGCCCCATGCCCGCGCCAAGCTCGGCTTTGCCCTTGTCCCGCAGGGCCGCGAGATCTTTCCCCGGCTGTCGGTGCTGGAGAACCTGCAGACGGGCTTTGCGCCTCTGCCACGGCCTCTCCGTCATATTCCCGATCATATCTTTCAGCTGTTCCCGGTTCTTCGCGACATGCTGGGCCGGCGCGGCGGCGATCTCTCGGGTGGTCAGCAGCAGCAATTGGCGATCGCTCGGGCCTTAGTAATGCGCCCTAAGCTTCTAGTGTTGGATGAGCCGACCGAGGGGATCCAGCCCTCGATCATCAAGGACATCGAACGGGTGATCCGCACGCTTGCCGCGGGCGGCGACATGGCGATCTTGCTGGTGGAGCAATATCTCGATTTTGCCCGCGAGCTCGCCGACGAGATCGTGGTGATGCAGCGCGGTGAAGTGGTTATGGCGGGCGAAAAGGCGGACTTGGTGGAAGCCGATGTTCGCCGCTACCTTACCGTCTGAGGTGCCCGAAGATGCTCCCCGCATACGGCCGGCAGCGCCATTGCAGCGTGGCGATGGGGCCGCCCATATCCGTGTCCGCCGCCGCGGACGCCAAACGGTCTTGGCCGAGCTTTACCAACGCTCGCCCGCCCGCGTGCTCTTTCCCAATCGGGCGGCAGACGAGCCGCTCGAGGCGGTGCTGGTGACGACTTCGGGCGGGCTTGCCGGCGGCGATCGCTTGCAGCTCCGCTTCGCCGCCGCCGAGGGTGCCAAGGCGATCGTGACCACGCAGGCGGCGGAGAAGATCTATCGCTCGCTGGGGGACGATTGCCGAATCTCGGTCAACCTCGAGGTCGCGGCAGGAGCCGAGCTCGAGTGGCTGCCACAAGAGACCATTCTTTTCGATGGAGCGCGCCTCGACCGCCGGAACGAAGCTGAGATTGCCCCGGAGGGCCGGTTTTTCGCGGCCGAGATGGTCGTATTCGGCCGCTTGGCTCGTGGGGAGAGCTTCTCGCGCGGATTTTGGCATGAGCGATGGCGGTTGTGGCGCGGCGGGAGGCTGGTCTGGGCCGATGCGCTCAGCCTCGAGGACGACATCGCCGAGACCATCGGGGCACCCAGCGGCTTTGCCGGCGCCGAAGCCTCCGCGACCGCTTTCTATCTCGGGGCGGGTGCCGAGCGGTTGCTTTCCGCGGCGCGCGCGATCGTGGAACGGGCGGAATGCCGCGCCGGCGTCACCCGGCTCGGCGACCTTCTGGTCGCTCGCTGGCTGGGCTCTGCAGGCCGCGTGCGCGACGATCTGCAAACGTTTCTCGTGCAATTTCGAACGGCGGCTTGCCTTCCAGGCCGGTTGCCGCGGGTCTGGTACAGTTGAGGAAATGAATTCGAGGAGGAGACGTCTCCGTGCATCTAACCCCACGGGAAAAGGATAAGCTGCTCATCGCCATGGCGGCGATCGTGGCGCGCCGGCGGCTCGAGCGCGGCGTCGTTCTAAACCATCCGGAGGCCGTGGCTCTCATCAGCGATTTCGTGGTGGAGGGGGCGCGCGACGGTCGCAGCGTGGCGGAGCTGATGCGCGACGGCGCCTCGGTGCTCAAGCGCGAGCAGGTGATGGAAGGGGTGGCCGAGATGATCCGGGAGATCCAGGTCGAGGCGACCTTCCCCGACGGCACGAAGCTGGTCACCGTCCACCAGCCCATTCGTTGAGGACAAGAGCATGATTCCTGGCGAAGTGATTGCGCGCGACGGCGAGATCGAGATCAATGCTGGGCGTTCGGCGATCGAGATCGAGGTGGCGAACACCGGGGACCGGCCGATCCAGGTCGGCAGCCATTATCACTTTTTCGAGACCAACAGCGCCCTACGCTTCGATCGGGACCGCGCCCGCGGCTTTCGTCTCGATATCCCCGCGGGAACAGCGGTGCGCTTCGAGCCGGGACAGACCCGGCGAGTCAAGCTCGTCGCTTATGCGGGGGCGCGGATGGTCTACGGCTTCAACGGTAAGGTGATGGGGCGCCTATGAGCATCGCAGGGATGGATCCGACCTCGCTCGCCGCGTTCGCGACGACTAGTTTCCTGCTGAATATCACGCCTGGTCCCGCCGTCATGCAGGTGGTCGGCCATTCGATGGTCAATGGCTGGCGGCCGGCACAGGCCAGCGTGCTTGGCATCCTCGCCGCCAACGGCATGTATTGCATGTTGGCAGCCTTGGGGTTGGGTGCTCTGGTGCTGGCGGTCCCCCAGCTTTTTGAGGCGGTGAAATGGGTGGGCATGGCCTATCTCGCCTGGCTCGGCATCCGCGCCCTCAGGAGCGCGTGCAGCGCCGATAGGGCCGGCGTGACCCGGGGCCCGGCCGCCAGGCCGTCGCAGCTGTTTCGCCAAAGCTTCCTGCTGCAGGGCGCCAACCCGAAATCCGTGCTGACCTTCTGCGCCTTGCTGCCGGCCTTCGTCGGCAGCGCCGATGGCGCCTCGGCGCGAATCGTCGTCCTTGGCTTCCTCGCCATCGCCTGGGAATACCCCGTGCTGCTGGCCTACTCGGCGATGGCCTCGAAGGCGCGCGCGCTCGCCTTCAGCGGCCGCGGTCGCCGCATCCTCGATGCCTTGAGCGGCTGTGCCCTGCTCGGTGCCGCCGGCTCGGTCGCGGCCACGAGCCTGCAGCGGCGCTAGGAGCCAACCATGGCCCATTTTCTGTCGCGCCGTGCCTATGCTGACATGTTCGGTCCGACCGTGGGGGACAAGGTGCGCCTCGCCGACACGGAGCTGTTCGTGGAGGTGGAGGCGGATCGGACCCTCTACGGCGAGGAGGTGAAGTTCGGCGGCGGCAAGGTGATCCGCGACGGCATGGGCCAGAGCCAGCGTTCGCGCGCCGAAGGTGCGGTGGATACCGTCATCACCAACGCGCTCATCCTCGACCATTGGGGGATCGTCAAGGCCGATATCGGCCTCAAGGACGGCCGCATTGCCACGATCGGCAAGGCCGGCAACCCCGATATTCAGCCCGGCATCGACATCGTCATCGGCCCCGGCACCGAGGTGATCGCGGGCGAGGGCAAGATCGTGACAGCGGGCGGCGTCGACAGCCACATCCATTTCATCTCGCCGCAGCAGATCGAGGAGGCGCTTTACTCCGGAGTCACGACCATGCTGGGCGGCGGCACCGGACCGGCGGCGGGAACGGCGGCGACCACATGCACACCCGGACCCTGGCATATCGGACGGATGCTGCAAGCTGCCGAGGCGTTTCCCATGAATCTCGGCTTCTTCGGCAAAGGCAATGCCTCGCAGCCGCAGGCGCTCATCGAGCAGATCGAGGCGGGGGCGTGCGGCATGAAGCTGCATGAGGATTGGGGGACCACGCCGGCCGCGATCGATGCCTGTCTTGCCGTGGGCGACAGCCACGACGTCCAGGTCTCGATCCACACCGATACGCTGAACGAGTCGGGCTTCGTCGAAGACACCATCGCCGCCTTCAAGGGGCGCACCATTCACGCTCTTCATACCGAAGGTGCGGGCGGCGGCCATGCGCCGGACATCATTCGCCTCTGCGGCGAAGCCAATGTGCTGCCGTCCTCGACCAATCCGACGCGGCCCTACACCGTAAACACGCTGGATGAGCATTTGGACATGCTCATGGTCTGCCATCACCTCGACCCGCGCATTCCCGAAGATGTGGCCTTCGCCGAAAGCCGCATCCGCAAGGAGACGATCGCCGCCGAGGACGTTCTTCATGACCTCGGCGCCATGTCGATGATGTCGTCCGACAGCCAGGCCATGGGCCGCGTCGGCGAGGTGATCATCCGGACCTGGCAGACCGCCGACAAGATGAAGCGCCAGCGCGGCCCGCTGGCCGAGGACCGTGGCGACAACGACAACTTCCGGGTGCGCCGCTACATCGCCAAATACACCATCAATCCGGCGATCGCCCAAGGGCTCTCCAGCCATGTCGGCTCGATCGAGGTGGGCAAGCTGGCCGATCTGGTGATCTGGTCGCCGGCCTTCTTCGGGGTGAAGCCGGATCTGGTGCTGAAATGCGGCTCGATCGCCGCGGCACCAATGGGCGATCCCAACGCCTCGATCCCGACGCCGCAGCCCCAGCACTACCGGCTGATGTTCGCCGGCTTCGGTCGCAACCGCATCGAGAGCGCGGTATTGTTCACCTCCGCCGCTGCAATTGCGGCCGATGTGACCCGCCGCCTCCAGGTGGGCCGCCCGGCTCTCGCCGTCAAAAATACCCGCGGCGGCATCGGCAAACGGTCCATGATCCACAATGCCGCGACGCCGCGCATCGAGGTCGATCCGGAGACCTATGAGGTTCGCGCCGACGGCGCTTTGCTGAGCTGCGAGCCGGCTAAGATTCTGCCCATGGCACAGCGCTACTTTCTTTTCTGAGGCGAGGCATGCGTCGAGCGACCCAGGTCATGGCGGCCGGCACCTGGCCCTCCGCCGAGCAGATCGACAGCATCACGCTCGATTATGATGAACGGCATCGTCGCCGGCGGCGCTATGCTTGCGACGGGGGATTGGAGTTCCTCTTGGACCTGCCCGAGGCAACGGTGCTTCGTCAGGGAGATGGGCTCAAGCTCCAGGGTGGCGGATACGTCGCGGTCGGCTCCGCCGCGGAGGCTTTGGTCGAGATCACCGCTTCATCATCGGCCGCGCTGGCGCGCCTGGCCTGGCATCTCGGCAATCGCCATCTGCCGGCGGATATCGCCGAAGGCCGCATCCTCATCCGCGACGATCACGTGATCGTGGACATGCTGCGCCGTCTTGGCGCCGAGGTGCGGCCGATCCAGGCGCCCTTCAATCCGGAAGGCGGCGCCTACGGCCAGCACAACCACGATCATCGCCATCCGCACCGCCATGAGCACGGCGATGGGTCCGATCACCACCATCACCACCATGGCGAGTGAAGCGGCACTCTATCGGCTGCTGGCTTGGCTGTCCCCGGCCTATCCGACGGGCGCCTACAGCTACAGCCACGGAATCGAAGCGGCAGTGGATGCCGGCCTGGTGACCGGTCGATCCGACCTCGTTGCCTGGGTGGGCGGGATCCTCAGTCGAGGCGGAGGCCGGGTCGATGGTGCGATGTTCGTAGCGGCGTGGCGCGCCGTGGCAGCCGGCGATCTCAGCGCGCTCGACACGGTGGTGGAGTTCGCCGCCGCGTGGCGGGGCACCGCCGAGCTCGCGCTCGAGAGCAGGGCGCAGGGTTCCGCCTTCCTGACGATCACCGGGACGGCGTGGCCGGTGCCCAAGCTTGAAACGCTCGTGCGGCGCTATGAAACGATCACGCTTCCGGTCGCAGTCGCTCTCGCGGCCGCCTGCCACGGGTTGCCGCTGCAACCGGCACTGACCGCTTATTTGGCGGCGTTTGCTGCCAATCTGGTCTCCGCCGGCGTTCGCCTGATTCCGCTGGGACAATCGGACGGACAGGCGGCCATTGCCGTCCTGGAGGCGGATGTGGCGGCGGCGGTGAATGCCGCGCTCGGTAGCGATCTCGGTCAAATCGGCACCGCGGCGCCGATGGTCGACTGGTGCTCGATGCGCCACGAAGTGCAATATTCGAGGCTCTTCCGATCATGAACCCATCACCTCGTGGACCATTGCGCGTGGGCGTCGGCGGCCCGGTCGGCTCCGGCAAGACGGCGCTCGTCGACCGACTATGCAAGCATTTGCGCGATCGCTACGAGATCGCCGTGGTGACCAACGACATCTACACCAAGGAGGACGCCGAGTTCCTGGTCCGCTCGGGCGCGCTGCCAGCCGAGCGGATCGTCGGCGTCGAGACCGGCGGCTGCCCCCATACCGCGATCCGCGAGGACGCCTCGATCAATCTGGCGGCGGTCACGGACATGTCGCGGCAGTTTCCCAAGCTTGATATCGTCTTCATCGAATCCGGCGGCGACAATCTGGCAGCGACCTTCTCGCCGGAGCTCGCGGATCTGACGATCTACGTGATCGACGTGTCGGCGGGCGACAAGATCCCGCGAAAGGGCGGGCCCGGCATTACCCGCTCCGACCTCTTGGTGATCAACAAGATCGATCTGGCACCGATCGTCGGAGCCAGCCTGGAGGTGATGGACCGGGATGCCCGTAAGATGCGCGGCAGCCGTCCGTTCCTGTTCACGAACCTCAAGGAGAACCGCGGCGTGACGGAAATCGCCCATTTCATCCGCGACATTGGCGGCTTGCGGGCCGTCGCCTAGATCTTCCAGGCCCTACGCCGATCTGTGCAATCGCCGGTCGATCGCCAGCAGCAAGCTGCTCACGCTGGCCGCGCCCAGAACCAAGAGGAATGTCACCGACATGATCACGTCGACATTGTGCAGCCCGATGGCGGTCATCAGGAGATAGCCAAGCCCGCGCTGCGCGGCAAACATCTCGCCCAGCAGTGTTCCGATCAGCGTTAGCGAGAACCCGACCCGAAATCCGGTGAAGATCTCGGGAGCGGCGGCCGGAAAGAGCACCGAGGCGACCATTTCAGAGCGGCTCAAGGCAAAGACGCGGCCGGTCTTGATCAGGATCGGCTTGACGTTGCGGACGGCGTTTATGGTGAAGAGCGCGATCGGGATGATGCCGTGAATCGCGCCGAAGGCGATCTTCGCCGGCATGCCCAGGCCGAACGCCAGCAGCACGATCGGGTAGAGGGTTATCTTGGGAATCGAATAGAGGGCGACCAGCATCGGCTCGAGCACGTCGCCGGCGAGGCGAGAGAAGCCAAGCCAGAACCCAATGGCCAAGCCCAGGCCGACGGCAATTGCGAGCGCCGCAGAGAAGGCGCGGAGGGACTCGGACAGGTGCGGCCAGAATGAATCCGTCGACACCAGGCGCTGGGTGAAGCGAATCGTTTCCAGAGGCGAGCGCATGGCGATATCGCCGACGAACCAATAGAGCAGCTGCCAAGCAAGGACGAGGCTGACGAGAAGGAACAGGATATTGTGGAGCGACCTCCAGCGCTCGTCGATCACCTGAGCCCCCTGCGGGCCAACAGCACCGACTCCACCCGCGACAGCGCGCCATTGACGGCCATTGAGACCAGCAAGATCAGCAGAATCAGCGGATACATGGTGCGATTGTCGAAGTTGGTGAAGGCAAAGCTGATCTCGTAACCGATGCCCCCGCGGGACATGATGAATTCCGCTCCGATGATGCCGATGAGAGAGTAGGCGACCGCGAACTTGGCGCCGGTCAAGAGATAGGGTGCCGCATAGGGAAGGGTGATCTTGAACGCTGTCTCCATCGCACCCAGACGGTGAACGGCGGCGGTCTTCTTGAGCACGCGAGGCACGCGGTCGAGCCCGTTGAGGGTATTCACGATCACGGCGACAATGCCCAGCATGAACCCGATCATGATCTGCGGGGCGTCGCCGAGGCCCATCAGAATGATGAGCAGCGGGTAGAACGCGAAGACCGGGATGGCGTAGTAGGTCGCAAACAGCGGGTCGAGCATGTCCCTGACGGGCTTGTAGCCGTGCAGGACAACCCCTGTCGCGATACCGACCGCCAAAGCAAGGCCGAGGGCGATTGCCGCATTGGTGAGCGTCTTGGCGATCGCGGCGTTCAATTTACCCGACGCCAGGATCCGACCGAAATCGAACACGATCTCGTGCGGCGGCTGCATGGTTATGCGGTCAATAACGCCGGCGACGCAGAGTCCTTCCAGCAGGAGTATCGCTCCGACAATCGTCAGCAGGCGCAAGAAGCCGACCTTGGTCACGGATCGCCCGGAGAGCGACCGATCGTCTTCAGGGATTCTTGCCGCAAGTTCTT
Organism: Pseudomonadota bacterium; assembly: GCA_016195085.1. Lineage (NCBI taxonomy): Bacteria > Pseudomonadati > Pseudomonadota > Pseudomonadota bacterium. Next base: position 32,125 of record JACQAG010000030.1, read on the forward strand.
CCACAGCCGGCTGGTGATGGTGCTGAACGCTTCTTGCTCGATGAGGCGGCTATCGCGCTCACGCGGCCATCCGGTCTCGACGACATCGATGAGACGGCCGGGCCGGGCGGACATGACGGCGATCCGGTCGGCGAGCATCGCCGCCTCGTCGAGCGCATGGGTGATGAGCAGTACGGTGGCTCCCGTCTGGCGCCAGAGCCGCAGCACCTCCTCGCCCATCAACAGCCTTGTCTGCTGATCAAGCGCGCCGAAGGGCTCGTCGAGAAGAATAAGCCGCGGTTCCATCACCAATGTGCGGGCGATGCAAACGCGCTGTCGCATGCCTCCCGACAATTGCGCGGGATAGCTGCGGGCGAAATCGGAAAGGCCCATCATGTCGAGGACCTCCGATACGTGCCGATCTCGCTCCGCCGACGGGAGGTCCCTCTTGCGGAGCCCGAAGGCGACGTTTTGGGCAACGGAAAGCCAGGGAAAGCAGGCGTCCTCCTGGAACACCACGCCGACCCCATCGGCGATCTGTCCTTGGATCGAATGCCCTTCGAACTCGATTGCGCCCTGGGTCGCTTGAGCCAGGCCGGCGACGAGCTCGAGCAGGGTCGACTTGCCGCAACCCGATGGGCCGACGAGAGCGAAGAATTCGCCTTGGTAGAGGTCGAGATCGATTGGGCCCAAGGCGTGCACCTGCCGGCCGCCGCCGGGGCTGGCAAAGACCTTGGTGACCGCCCGCAGCGATACGTGAACCTTCGCCACGCGCGGACCCCGGCTGTGCCTTACTTCACGGCCTTCAAGTCGTCCGGCAGGAACTGCGTGTCGATCATCTTCATGAGGTCGATCTCGCCTTCGATGGCGCCCACCATCTTCTGCACGTCGACCATCCGCTTCATCCCCTCGAGGTTGATTTGGCCCTCGCCCCAATAGGGCACGCCTTGCGTCTTGGCGGATACGAGATTCCTGATCGCGCTGCGTGCGACGCTGGGCTCGAGATCATAGGCCTTGGCGACGATGTCGCCGGCCTCGTCGGGATTGGCGTACATGAACTGGACGGCCCGCCGGCGCGCCCGGATCACGGCGCGAATGAAGTCGCCCCTAGTCGCGGCCGCGGCCGACGTCGTCACGCCGACGACATTGTCGAGGGGTGGCAGGACCTCGGTCGCCGTCACCACGGCACGATATTTCGACTTGAACTTCGACCACACCGGTTCGGCCATCGGCGCCACGTCGATGAGGCCGGCGTCCAGCGCCGCCACGCCTTCGCCGAAGCCGCCGGTCTTCACCAGCTCCGCCTCGTCGGGTTTGTAGCCGGCGGATTGCAGAAGGAGGATGGCAAGCGCCTGGCTGGTCGAGCGGGGATTGGTGTAGCCGATCTTCTTGCCCTTGAAGTCTTTGGCCGACTTGATGGGAGAGTCCGGCTTCACCGCCCACACGAACTCGGCGACAGTCAGCACGTTGTCGCTGATGATCTTGATATCGGCACCTTCGCGAATGGCGACGGTAACGACACCGGGATTGACCTCGCCATAGGCGACGCCGCCCGCCAGCATGTTGCGCAATGATGTGCCGCCGCCCTGCGAGGAGATGATGCCGGTGACGTTGGCGCCCTCTTCCTTGAAGTAGCCCTTTGCCATTGCGACGGCGAAGGGCATGCCGTTCGCGGCGATGCCGTAGTTGCCGACGGCGATTTCATCGGCCTTGAGCTCCGTGAACGGAGCGGCGCTGAACAAAAGCCCGGCGACGAGGCCGACAAAGCCAAATCGGTGCGACTGCATCCTTACCTCCCATCCGGCAAAATCTGGCTCCGTGGCGGCCCGCTGCGGTCAGTCTCACGAGGGGATCTGGCGCAGCAGTGCGGTCGAGGTGGCGCGAGCGTACTCCGGAGCGACATGCACATCCACCACGCAGGTTGCGCCCTGGCGAACCTTGTCGATGGCGGCGGCCAGGGTGGATTTGAGCTGGGATGGCGTTGTCACCGGCCCCAGGCCGACGGCTCCCTGCCCCTCAGCCAGAACCGCGAGATTGAGCGGCGGATCGCTCATCCGGAGCCCGATCCATCGGTTTTCGACGGGACGCTGGCGCATGCGGGCGACGCGTTCCTGGTGCAGCTCGTCGTTGAAGAAGCTCTGATTGTTGGAGACGATGATCAGGACGGGCACCTTGTGATGGACGCCGGTCCAAATCGCGGTGAGCCCCATGAGATAGTCGCCATCGCCGATGATGGCGACGGGAAGACGGCCGGTTCCGCGGAGCGCCAGCGCTGCGCCCACCGCCATTCCCGGACCCGAGCCGATGCCGCCGCCGCCGTCGTAGCCGATATAATCGAGCGGGTGCGAGAAGCGGCAATGCTCCCCGGGCCAGCCGATCGGCAGGCGAATATAGGAAGGGCTGTGGCCGGCAAGCGCCGAGGTTGTCGCTTCCGCCATCACCTCGATCGAAATCCGTCCTTCGCGCATCGCCGGTCCGGTATCGACGGCTGCCGGTGCTCTGGTCGGCGGCTTGCGCTTCGGAGAGGAAGATGACGGGATCGCCTCGAGCAGCTTGCGCACCAGCCTGTCGGGCGAGGCCAGCATGGTAATCTCCGCCGGCGGCAATGCCTGGTAGTCCATGCTCCAGCCATTGTGGACGTATTGATCGAGCGAGCACTGGATGACGGCCGCAACCGGCCAGGTGCCTCCGCATGCTTGCCGCAAGGTGCCGCCGAGGTCGATCCAATCGAGGCTGAGGATGACGTCGGCGTCCTTGATGAGCGTTCCCGCCTCGTTGCTGATGTAGAGGCCCGGAGGAAACGGATGCAAGGGGTGCATCGTTGGAAAGCTTGCGCCGGTCTTGATGTCCGTGACCACCGGCGCATCGAGGCGCTCGGCGAGCTGCACGCGGCGATGCCAATCTTCCGGAGCGCTGGAGACACGTCCGATCAAGATCAACGGGCTCTTGGCCTCAGCCAACATCTTGGCGGCCTCGCTAACGGCTTCTGCAGGCGGATCGGCCGGCTGGGGAGCCTGGAACCGGGCGACTCCAGGCGGGGCCTGTGTCGCGTCGATCTCCTGCTCCTGCAGGCCGGCATCGAGGCAAACGAACACCGGGCCGTTCGGGGCGGTCATCGCAATCTGATGGGCGCGAAGGACGGATTCGAGCGCGGCAGGCACGGAGCTGGGCTGATCGTCCCATTTGGTGTAGCCGCGCACCAAAGCGCCAAGGTCGCGCGCCGTATGAATCCAGTCGATCCAAGGTCGACGCTGGACCGCATCCATGGGACCGACCGCGCCCAGCATCAGGATAGGCACGCGATCGCACCAGGCATTGAAGATCGCCATGGTTGCATGCATCAGGCCGACATTGCTGTGGAGCGCCACCGCCATCGGGCGGCCACGGACTTTGGCGTAACCATGGGCGATGGCGACCGAATGCTCCTCATGCAGGCAGAGCAGCAGCTCGGGGCGGGTGTTTCCGAGATAGTTGACCAGGCTGTCGTGCAGGCCTCGGAAGCTGGCGCCGGGCGTCAGCGCGATGAATTCGATATCCAGGGTTCTAAGCAGGCCGGCAATGGGATCGCTGCCCCAAAGCCGTGCGTTGGGGATCGCCTTATCCATGTGAGCGGCGGGGGCCATGATGAGCTTTCTCGCCGAGAGTGACCATCGTGCGCGCCAAGATGCGGCGGTCGATTTCGCGCCGCAGCGCGCGATTGCGCGCGGCGCCGCGCCGAGACCGCAGCGTCAACGGCAGGTCCTTGCGTATTGCGCCTTGCATCGGCTCCCCTTGGCGGGCTTCTACGGCCCGGCCCCTTCTCCCCGCGGATCCGGTCTTCAACCCTTGCGTTCGGACGACCGGTCCCGCGTGACTTAATTAGCCCATTCAAGGTCATCAGAAAGCGGTTGACGAGGCAGTTTTATTCCGTTTCGCTTGATCAAAAGTCATTCATAGGGATGCTCGAATGCTGCGTCTGCCGCCCTTGAACGCACTCCGCGCCTTTGAAGCCGCGGCCCGGCATGTCAGCTTCAAGGCGGCGGCGGACGAATTATTCGTGACCCAAGGGGCGATCAGCCGCCACATCCTCAAGCTTGAGGAAGCGCTCGGCGTGAAGCTTTTCCTGCGGCTGCACCGACAGGTCGAGCTCACGCGCGAGGGCGCACGCTATCTTCGGGAGGTTCGTGACGCGTTTCTCCAAATCTCCCGCGCGACCGCCAACCTCTCTTCCGCCCCGGACGAGCGGATGCTGCGCATCAAGCTGCCGCCGACCTGCGCCATCCGATGGCTGGTGCCGCGGCTGGGACGATTTCACGCCCTCCACCCCGACATAGCCGTGCAGGTCACGACATCGCATGATCCCGTCGTCTTCGAGCGCGACGAGGTGGATGTGGCCGTGGCCTATGGCGAGGGCATCGATCGGAAGCTCGCCGGCGATCGCCTGTTCGGCGAGGTCCTCATACCGGTCTGCAGCAGGAAGCTGCTCGGTCGAGGGCGTCGGCTCCGCCAGCCGCGCGATGTCAGCCGCTACGTCCTCCTCCATTCGATCCGCAGGCCGACGGATTGGAGCCAATGGTTCGCCGCGGCCGGGATCGCCGACCTCACGGCGCAAAAGGAATTGACGTTCGAGAATTCGGCCATGACCTATCAAGGTGCGGTCGACGGCCTCGGCATCGCGCTCGCTCAGGCCGCGTTCATTTCCGATGAGCTGTCATCGGGACGGCTCGTCAATCCGATCGATATCAAAGTTCAGAACCGCGTCGCCTATTTTCTGGTGTTTCCCCGCGAACGACAGACGCATGCAAAGATCCGGGCGTTTCATGCTTGGATCGCCGAAGAAGCTTCGTTTACCCGCCGGACCAATCCGCTTCTCTAGCCACTGGCGATCAGCGAGGGGTGCCCGCGCCGGACTGCGCCTCCTGGATCGCCCGCCAGACGCGCTCCGGCGTGGCCGGCATGTCGATGTGGCTTATTCCATAAGCCGATAGCGCATCGACCGCGGCATTCATCACCGCTGGGAGCGCTCCGGCGCACCCGGCCTCGCCGCATCCTTTGACGCCGAGCGCGTTGGTCGTCGCCGGGACGGGGTGGCTGGCGAACCGAAACGACGGCAGATCGCTCGCTCTGGGCAACGCATAGTCCATATAGGAGCCTGCCAGGGGCTGGCCCTGCTCGTCGTAATGCGTCCGCTCCATCAGGGCCTGGCCGATCCCCTGGGCGATGCCGCCGTGAGCTTGCCCCTCGACCAGCATCGGATTGATGATGGTCCCGAAGTCGTTGACCATCGAGTAGGCGACCACCTCGATCACGCCGGTCTCGGGGTCGATCTCGACCTCGGCTACATGGCAGCCATTGGGAAAGGCCGATGGCGGGCTATCCAGCACATGCCCGACATCGAGAGATTGCGGCAGCTCCTTCGGTACCGACAATCCGGTCCGAAGGCGCCCGGCCAGCTCCATGAGGCCGATGCTGCGATCGGTGCCGACGATATGAAAGCGGCCTTGCCGGAACTCGATATCGGCCGATGCCGCCTCCAAAACGAAGGCTGCGATCTGCCGACCTTGGTCGACAACGCGGCGGCTCGCTTCGACCATTGCCTGACCGCTCGCCATCATCGAGCGCGAGCCTCCGGTGCCGCCGCCGGCGAGCAGCTCGTCGCTGTCGCCCTGCAGCAACCGCAGGCGATCGAACGGTATGGCGAGCCTGTCGACCAGGACTTGCGCGAAGGCCGAAGCGTGTCCTTGGCCGTAATCGAGAGTCCCGGTGATCATCGTCACCGTGCCGTCGGCCTCGAACCGTATCCCTCCCATCTCCTTCTGCGGCGGACCGGTCACCTCGAGATAGCTGCCGATGCCTCGGCCACGGAGTTTGCCCAGGGTAGCGCTCGCCTTCCTGCGCCTCTCGAAGCCCTCCCAATCGGCCGCTTCTAGGGCCCGGTCCATGACCTTGGTGAACTCGCCGCTGTCATAGAGCATGCCCGAAGGAGCCTTATGGGGAATGGCCTCGGGGCGGATGTGGTTTCGGCGGCGCAGCTCGGCTCGATCGATGCCCATCTCGGCGGCGGCGACGTCGATGAGCCGCTCGATGTAATAGTTGCCCTCGGGCCGGCCGGCGCCGCGATAGGCTCCGACCGGCGTGGTGTTGGTGAAGACGATCTTGGCGGAGACCTCGATCAGCGGCGTTGCGTAGACGCCGACGATGTTCTTGACGGCGTTGGTCGTGGCCTGCAGGGGAGGATTGAGGAAGGCCCCGGCATTGCCATAGCCGGCGAGGCGTACGGCCAGAATTCGTCCATTGGCGTCGAGCGCCATTGCGGCGGTTCTGATGTGGTCGCGACCGTGATGGTCCGACAGAAAGCTCTCGGAACGCTCGTCGGTCCATTTGACCGGACGCCCAAGGACGCGCGTGGCATGCAGCAGGCACACATATTCGGGATAGACCGGCGCCTTCATTCCGAAGGAGCCGCCGACATTGCCGGTGAGCACCCGAACGCGGTCCGGCGGCACATTCAAGATGTCGCGCGCCAAGGCAGCACGCAGTCCGAACACGCCTTGGCAACCGACGTAGAGGATCCACCTCTCCTTGGCCGCGTCGAAGTGGGCGATGGCCGAGCGTGGCTCGATGGCGTTCACGACAATGCGATTGCTGACGATATCGAGGCGGGTGACATGTGCCGCCCGGGCGAAGGCGGCCTCCACCGCGGCGGAATCGCCATAGTGGTAGTCGAGAACGACATTGCCGGTCGCCTCGGCATGGAGCTGCGGCGCTCCCGAAGCCACCGCGGAAATGGGGTCGGTCACGGCCGGGAGCGCTTCGATTTCCGCCTCGACCAGCTCGGCGGCATCCTTGGCCTCAGCCGCCGTCTCGGCGACGACGAATGCCAGCGCCTCGCCGACGAAGCGAACGCGCCCGCGCGGCAGTGCCGGACGCGATGGCGGCTTCATCGCCGTCCCGTCGCGATTGGTGAAGGCGACGGCGCATTTCATTTGCCCAAAGCCCGCCGCATCGAGATCGGCACCGGTATAGGCGCCGAGCACGCCAGGCATGAGACGGGCGGCCGACAGGTCGATCGTGCGGATAGTGCCGTGGGCATGGCGGCTGCGGACCATGACCGCGTAGGCTTGATGCGGGAGGCTGATGTCGTCGGTGTATCGACCCTCGCCGCGGAGCAGGGTCGAATCCTCCTTCCGCGGAACCGGCCGTCCGATTCCGAACTCGCTCGGCGGTTGACTGCCGCTCAGGGGGCCTTCGTTCATGCGATCTGCCTATCTGTCAGAAGAGGAAGGAGACGGAGAAGGAGCCGAAGGTGTCGCCGCCGCGCTGACCATAGAATTCCTTGGTGTTGAAGACATGCGTATAGGAGACCCTGGTGCCCCCGATGGCCATGGCGACGCCCATTTGCAGATCGCCGACCAGGGGCTTCTTGCTGACATGGGGACCGTCGCGGAAGGTATTGCCGTCGAGGAAGATGTTGCGCGCGATAGCCCGGCCCTCGACGCCGGCAAAGAGATACCAGCCGAAATCGCGCTGGGGCAAGAAATAGTCTGATCCCGTCAGGCTCGGCCGGATGCGCGGCGGCCCGAAATCTGCCGGCAGGTCGAAGCCGACACGGAGCATTCCGCCCGCGGCTGCCTGGGTCAGCACATTGCCGACATTGCCGCCGGCATAGGGCGTGAAATCGGCCCCGAGGCCGAAGCGGGACACCTCTTAGAGGCCGCGCCATTTCCGTTGGTAGCTCAGCAAGACGCCAGGCTCGTCGTGAAGCTGAAAGTCCCAGCCCTGCGGACGGCGAGACTTGGTGATGCCGTGAACGAACTTCTGCGCGCGGTCCGCCAGCGAGTCCGGTCCGACGATGCCGAGGTCGAATTCCAAGGCATCGAGCCTGGTCTCGGTCTCCGAAATCACTCCGGCGCTGCCGTAGAGCCATCCGGCAAACGGCCGATCGGTCGGGTCAGGGGGCCTTCGAGTGATGTCTTGGGGCGTGTACATGCTTTGGCCGAGGGCGAACCCGACGCGACGCTTGCCCTCCGCGGCGAAGAGCGGAAACGCGTCCGCCGCCTGGGAGATCCAAGCGGGAATGTCGGATTCGGCACCGAGATAGGACAGCCGAATGCCATTGGTGTAGTGGCGGTCGGCATTGGCGAATAGATCGTTCTCGAGCGACAGGCTCCAGATCGCCCCGGGCTTGGCGTCCGGCTCGCCCGCGGCCGCGAATGCTCCCTGCAGCATGCACCCCAGCAGGAGCGCGCCGAGAAAAGGGAAATTGCGAGCCTTCCGTGCGGCACAGTGATCGTCGCGAGGAGTCGTGGACTTCGTCATCGGCCTTCGAAGCTTGCTATCCAATCCATATAGGAGTGAAGCGCCTCGCGCAGCGGCCGTGAACGCCAGCCAAACTCTTGCCCGAGCCGGCTGATGTCATAGGCACCCCATTTGCCGCCGGTCAGGCGCTCATCCTGCAGCAGGTTCGCCTCGTCTGCCGGAGCCGTCTCAAAGGTGAACCCCGGTGCCTTCTCCTTCGCATACTGGGCCAAGGTCCGCGTCCGCGTCGCTTCGCCGGAAGCAAGATTGTAGGTCCTGTGTCTTAAAGTGGGGGCTCGAAGCAAGAGCGCCATCGCCACGGCGGCGTCGCCGGCATGCAGATAGTCGCCCACGCCGTCCAAGGTATTGACGCGAAGCCGGCTGCCCGCAACCGCCAAATGCGCCAATCGGTGCATGGCGGATTGGTAGTCGCGCGAGCGAGTCTTGCGATCCATCGGTCCGAACATCGACGGCAGCCGCACCGATACGACGTCGAGTCGGAAAAGATCGGCATAGCGCGCCACGATCAGCTCGGAGGCCTGCTTGGAGATGCCATAGAGCGCCCGGGGCCCGACATAGCCATCCTCCGGCAGCGGCGCGCCGGCGACTGCCGGGCCGTCATCGAGATAGACCGCGCCCGAGCTCACATAGAGGAAACGCTGCAGCCCTTGGCGTTGCCGCGCCCAATCCAGCACCGCCACGGTACCCATGACACTGACGTCGATGACCCGGCGCGGGTCGTCGGCCTCGGGTTCGCGGCGCGCCTCGGTAATGGTGCCTCGGGCAATGGGCGTCACGGTGGCACCATGTGCCACATGGGTGATCCCATGCGCCGCCAGGGTTTGCGCCCAGGTTCGAGGCTCTGTTACATCGCCCTCGATGAACCGCAACCGATCGGCGACCGGTTGAAAGAAGCGCAGGGCGATCGCATCGGGTGGCGATGAATCGAGGATGACGCATCGTGCCTGCGTATCGCTTTCGAGCCAATGGCGAGCGAGATTGCTCATGACGAATCCGTTGCCGCCGGTGACCAAGAGCGTCATGGGGTCAATACTCCTCGGACATGCGATCGCAACCGAGCCAGTGTCCCATGGTACGCGATCGGAGGAATACGCTACGATGTCGGCCATCAGGAACCGCGGCCAGATCGAGAACGTGCAGTGAACGAGGCGTCCGCGAACGTCCAGTGTGCAGAGGAGCCGTCATGACCGAAGCATTCATCTGCGATGCCGTCAGGACCCCCATCGGTCGCTTTGCCGGGGCGCTGGCAACGATCCGAACCGACGATCTTGCGGCGTTGCCGATCAAGGCATTGATGGCGCGCAATCTCCGGGTCGACTGGTCGAAGGTGGACGATGTCATCTATGGCTGCGCCAACCAGGCGGGCGAGGACAACCGCAACGTGGCGCGGATGGCGGCGCTTCTGGCCGGCATGCCGACGGAGGTTTCCGGCGCCACCGTCAATCGCCTCTGCGGCTCGGGTATGGAGGCGATTGCCCAATGCGCGCGGGCGATCAGGACGGGCGAGGCGGAGCTGATGGTCGCGGGCGGCGTCGAGAGCATGAGCCGTGCGCCCTTCGTCATGCCGAAGGCCGAGGCGGCGTTCAGCCGCAGTGCCGAGATCTACGACACGACCATCGGCTGGCGCTTCGTGAACCCGCTGATGAAGGCCCAGTATGGCGTCGACGCCATGCCCGAGACCGCCGAGAACGTAGCGGAGGAGTTTCAGGTTACCCGCGAGGACCAGGACGCCTTCGCGCTGCGCAGCCAGCAACGCGCCGGCCGCGCGATGAAGGATGGTCGGCTCGCCGAGGAGATCGTTCCCGTGCCCATCCCGCAGCGGAAGGGCGAGCCGAAGCTTGTCCGAGACGATGAGCATCCGCGTCCGGACACGACCATGGAGATGTTGGCCAAGCTGCCGGCACCGTTCCGCAAGAATGGCACGGTCACCGCCGGCAACGCGTCCGGCGTCAATGACGGGTCGGCCGCGGTGATTGTCGCCTCGGAGCGTGCTGTCAAGGAGCATGGCCTCACGCCGCGGGCCCGGGTGGTCGGCGCCGGCACGGCCGGCGTGCCGCCGCGCATCATGGGCATCGGTCCGGCGCCGGCCTCGCGTAAGCTCCTCGATCGGTTGGGCCTCAAGATCGGGGCCATGGATGTCATTGAGCTCAACGAGGCCTTCGCGAGCCAGGCGCTGGCGAGCCTGCGCCAGCTCGGCCTGCCGGACGATGCCGAGCACGTGAATCCCAATGGCGGGGCGATTGCCCTTGGCCACCCGCTCGGCATGAGCGGGGCTCGTCTGGTGACGACGGCGGCCAATGAGCTCATCCGGCGCAGCGGGCGCTACGCCTTGGCGACGATGTGCATTGGCGTCGGGCAGGGCATCGCGATGGTCATCGAAAGGATGTGAGGCGGCGGTCCGACCGTCAGGTTTGCTTGAAGGCGGCAATCACGTCCTGCGGAACCGGCGATGCTTTGATGCGCGAGGGATCGGCAGGGTCGCGAATGGCCCAGACCCGTGTCTCGAAAGCCTCGACCGCGAGCACGGCGCCTTTGAGCAACCGGTGGCGGACATTGAAGCTGGACCGTCGGAATTCCTCGAGCGCGGACTCGACGACGACATCATCGCCGAAGCGCGACGGGACGATAAAGCGGGCGCTGGTATCGACCATCGGGCATCCGATCATGCGATAGGCTTCGGTCATCTGATATTTGGTCATGCCGAGCGCGCGCTCGAAGAGGGCGTGGGTGCAGTTGTCGAAGATGGCGAAGTAGCGCGGGTAGTACACGATTCCAGCGGGATCGCAGTCTCCCCACTCGATACGTACGGTGCGGCTGTTGGTCAGCATCAGAGGGCTCCTCACCCGATCGAGAATTTCATGGGAAGCATGCGGTCATGAAGAGGTCAATAGGAGGGACGGCTTCGTTGATCCATCGACACGCGGAAGGTCGCTCACCACGAGGAGGTTCCTATGCCAACCCAATTTGACGCGATCATCATCGGCACTGGCCAGGCCGGCCCGCCCTTGGCGGCCCGGCTGGCCGGGGAAGGTCTCAGAACGGCGATCATCGAACGAAAGCTGTTTGGCGGCACATGCGTCAATGTCGGCTGCATTCCGACGAAGACACTCATCGCCAGCGCCCGCGCCGCTTATGTGACGCGCCGCTCCGAGGATTTCGGCATCAAGGTGAGCGGGCCGGTCGAAGTGGATATGGAACGGGTCAAGGCGCGCAAGGATGCGGTCGTCAAGAAATCCAAGGACGGGCTCGAGGCCTGGCTGCAGGGAACGAAGAATCTTACCGTATACCGGGGTCAGGCGCGCTTCGAAGCACCGAAGCTGATCGCCATCGGCGGCGAGCAGCTCAGCGCCGAGCGGATTTTCATCAATGTCGGCGCCCGCGCCCATGTCCCGGACCTGCCGGGTATCAAGGATGTGCCCTACCTGACGAATGCGGGAATGATGGAGGTGAATTTCCTGCCCGCGCATCTCGCGATCATTGGCGGCAGCTATATCGGGCTGGAGTTCGCGCAGATGTACCGGCGCTTCGGCAGCCGGGTGACGGTGGTGGAGACAAAGGGGAGACTGATCCCGCGCGATGATGAGGACATATCGAACGCCGTGCGGGACATTCTCCAGAATGAAGGGATCGATATTCGGCTGAATTCGGCCTGCATCGCCGTCGAGAGACGTGACGGCCAGATCGAGGTCAAACTCGACTGCGATGACGGTGCTAAGTCCGTCAGCGCCTCGCATTTGCTCTTGGCCGTCGGCCGGGCGGCGAACACGCATGATCTCGGTTTGGACAAGGCCGGCGTGGCGGTCGATGCGCGCGGATTCATCACGGTCGACGACGAGCTCAGGAGCAATGTTCCAGGGATCTGGGCGCTCGGGGATTGCAACGGGCGCGGCGCCTTCACTCACACCTCCTATAATGACTATGAGATCGTTGCCGCAAACCTGCTGGACGGTGGCAAGCGCCGCGTGAGCGACCGCATACCCACCTACGCGCTCTACATCGACCCGCCCTTGGGGCGGGCGGGCATGACCGAAGAGGAAGCGCGTTCGAGCAAACGCAAGGTCGTGGTCGGCAAGCTGGCGATGAGCCATGTCGGGCGTGCGCGAGAACGCGGCGAAACGCAAGGTTTCATGAAGATCTTGGTCGATGCCGAGAGCGAGCGGATTCTGGGCGTCGCCTTCCTCGGCATCGAGGCTGACGAAGCGGTTCAGTCGCTGCTCGGCCTCATGTACGCCGATCAGCCCTATACGCTGCTTGAGCGAGCCATGTTCATCCATCCGACCGTGAACGAATACCTGCCCACCCTGGTCGGCGATCTCGAGCCTCTGGCCTAGAGCAGCATCCGGCCAGATGGAATCGCTTGGCGATTCCATCTGGCCGGATAAAGCTGCTCTACTCTTTGAAAGATAGGGCAATTTCATCCACCGGGATCGAACCGTCCGGTTCGATCCCGGTGGATATTGTCCTAGCGCCTCAACCTACGAGATCGGCACCTCGATCCCGAGCAGCGGCCCATATTGCTGGCTACCGAAGATGTCGGCATCGCCGACGCTGCCGCTCGGCACCTTGCGGAAGATGGTGAACTTGATCGCGAGACCCGGCTCGAACTCGACATGGTCGCTGATGCGCGAGTCGGAAATGCCGTAGAGCTTGCAAACCGCCTCTCGCGACAAGACGCGGCTCTGGCGGACGAGATCATAGTTCTTCTTCTCCTGAAAGATGACGTCGAAGGTGATCTTGTCGACGCCGGCATTCTTGCTGCGAATGGCCTTGGCGAGCGAGGTCAGCGGTGTCGTGCGCGCGGCATTGCTCGTCATCGATCAGACTCCCGCTTCGATCATGTGCACCGGAAAAAGCTCCATCGGGTCGGCGATCGGCATCGTGTGGTTCAGCGTCCAGCGATAAGCGGCGCTTGCGGGCATGACTTCATCCAGCATGAAGGCGACGCCGCCGGCCGTGCCTTTCACGTTGGGAAGCCGCGCGTAGAACATCTGCCTTGTGCCGGTCATGCAGACCTCCTCGGCCATCTCCTTGGTCGGCGCCACACCCTGCACGACGATGCAGAGCTCGTGGCCGGGGCGATCGCGCAAGGGCTCGAGCTCGCCCAGGATGCCGTCGCGGCCGTAGACGGTGTAGGCGAGCGTATAGCCCTCATCGCCAAATCGCTCGCGGACGGCGGCTTTGGCCCAGGCGATGACCCCATCGATCCGCGAGATGGTGTAGGGGTCTCTGACACCGGCGATGCCGACATAGCGCTCACCGACCTTGCCGGCACCTTCCAGCTTCACCCGCAGCTCCTTCGCCGGAATGAAGCGTGGGCCGGTGACGCGGGTCGTGCGCTCGTCGAACTGCTCATAGACGCACTGGCTCATATCGATATGGCCGCCCAGAAAGTATTCGAAATATGGATTGCTCCGCTCGTACATCGAATGCGCAGCGACCGAGGCGACCGTACAGCGCTGCTCCGGCAGCATGGCCGTGACCTTCACATCCTCCATGGTGATCTCACCGATGATGGACTCCTTGCCGGCATAGGGCTCCGCGCAGAAGGATGCGCATTCCATGACCTTGCCGTAGTAGTAGGCAAGCGCTTCCGGATAGCCCCGGCGAAGTGCGGGTGCGGCGAAGATGGCGCAATCGCTGCTGCGCCCGCCGATGATGACGTCGGCACCCATGTCGAGCAGCTTCATGAAGGGATGGACGCCGGCGACGGCGACGATGTGGTCGGTTGCATCGAGCTCCGAGTAGGTGAGTTCCGGTCGTCCGTCGAGCCCCTGCACCATGGCGCCAGACTTCATCTTGGCGCGGACGAGATCCTTCGATACCTCGGAATAGAAGTAGCCGAGCTTGAACTTGGGCAGCCCGTGCTGCTTGGCGGCTTCCTTGACGATGCCGATGAAACGGTCGACGCGGCTGTTCGTGCCGGTATCGCCGGCCGATCCGATCATCATCGGCACCTTGAGGCGGCGGGCGCCCAAGAGCATGGCCTCGATGTCGTGCTTTTGCCAGGCAAGCGGGCTTGCCGTTCCGTCGGAACCGAGCGGTACCGGGCCGCAATCGCAGCTGCCGGAATCGCAGGCGACCATGTCGGGTTCCGCCGCCAGGCCGCGTTCGAAGCTGCCGATCTTGGTCGGGGCAAAGCCCAGATGGCCGTTCGGGCAAAGAATGCGCAGGCCGCGATTGGACCGCTTGCTCCGGCGCGAGGCCGTATCGTCTTGGACGCCAGTCATCGCACTACACCTCCATGGATCTATGACTCGTCGATCGTCGCGCCGGGGACATCTAGTCGCGGAGCGCCAGGCACTTCTCCGGAGAAACCCGCCAAGAGACGGCGGCGCCCTCGACCAGCTCGGGGCGGGGACGATCGTGAACGCAGATTTCGACGGGGCCCGAGCGAACATAGTAATGGGCGACGTCGCCGAGGAAGAGCGATCGGCTGAGCACGCCCGGAATGCCATCGCCGGGCACGGCATGCCCTGCATCCAAGCGTACATCGATGGGTCGGAAGCCGATCGCAGCCGCGGTGGTCGATGCGGTGCGATGCCAGGGATCGCGCGCGCGCAAGATCAAGTCCGGGGCGCATTTGGCGTCCGCCAGGTCATCCTCACCGGGCACCGGAGCAAGCTCGGCCTCGAGGACATTCTTCATGCCGAGGAAGCTTGCGACGAAGCGCGTCTTCGGTGTCGCGTAGATGTCGCCCGGCGTCCCTTGCTGCTCGATCCGGCCGTCGCGCATGACGATGATGCGATCGGAGAGCGCAAACGCCTCCTCCTGGTCATGGGTCACGTAGATCGCCGTGAAGCCCAAGCGACGGCGCAGATCGCTCAACTCGGCGCGCATCGCAATCCGCAATTGCGCGTCCAGATTGGAGAGCGGCTCGTCCAGCAGGATGATTTTCGAGTCGTAGGCAATCGCCCGTGCCAGCGCGACCCGCTGCTGCTGGCCACCCGACAGCTTCGTAGCCGGCCGATCGGAAAAACCCGCCAAATCGACGAGCGAGAGCGCGCGTTCGACCGCCGGGCGGGCCTCGGCGCGTCCGATCCCGCGCACCCGAAAACCGAAGGCGACGTTGTCGAACACGGTCATGTGCGGCCAGATCGCGTAGGACTGGAAGACCATGGACAGGCCGCGCTTTTCCGGCGGCACGTTGCGGCCGTTGGCGGCGTCGTAGACGGGCGCTCCGTCGATGACGATGCGGCCGCCGCGGGGGGATTCGAGACCGGCGACGGCGCGAAGCGTGGTCGTCTTGCCGCACCCCGAGGGCCCTAGCAAGGTCACGTGCTCGCCTTGGCCGACAGCGAAATCGATACCGTCGACGGCGATCGCCGAGCCGTAGCTCACCACCAAGCTCTCGACCTGGAGGAAGCCCGCGCTCATACGAGGACCTGCCGGTGGCGGGCGCGGATCATGACCAAGAGCGCCAGGAAGGTGACGGCTAGCTGCAGCACGCTCAACGCCGCGAGCGCATTCACGTTGCCGGCTTCCCAAAGATCGAAGACCGCGACCGCAAGCACAACGGTGCGGCTCGTATAGAGCAGGATCGAGGAGCTGACCTCCTGCATGGACAGGATGAAGATCAGCGTCCAGGTGGCAATCAAGGTTGGGCGGGTGAGCGGCAGCGTGATCCAGCGCACCATCTTGCTCCAGGTGGCGCCGGTCATCCGTGCCGCATCTTCGAGCTCCGCATGGAGCTGGCGCAAGGCACCCGTTCCGGCGCGGATGCCGAACGGCAGGTAGTGCGTCACATAGGCGAGCAGCAGGATGCCGATCGTGCCATAGATCGGCAGCCACTTGATCGCGACGTAGACCCAAAGGAGCCCGAGCGCCAGCACCATCGAGGGCGTGGCAAGGGGGAACATGCCGACCTGGTCGAGATAGGAGCGGACGGGGCTCCGGCTGCGCACGACCACCCAGCTGACGCCGAGGCCCAGCACGCACACGGCACTCGCGGTGGCAGCGCCCAGGATCAGGCTGTTCTGCATGGCGAGAAAGGTCTTCGGGTACTGGAAGAGCACGTAACGGAAGTGCCTGAGGTCGAAGGCCATCAGCTTGACGTCGATGGTGATGAAATTGACCAATGCCGCCCAGATGAGCGTTGCGACCGGCAGCAGCACCGCCAAGGCGACATAGATCCAGGCGAGCGCCGCAAGCAGGTATCGAAAGGCGCCGACGTCGAGAATCCGGGGCCGGAAGGCCTTGCCGGTAATGGTGACGAAGGAGCGGCGGTTGAGGATGACGCCTTGCAGCCACACGAGCGCGGCGGTGACCGCAAGCAGGAGCAGCCCCCACGCTGCCGCCTGGCTTACCCGTGGCGGAAAGTTGTTGAGGAGCCGATAGATCTCCGTTCCGACAACATAGAACCCGCTCGGCATGCCAAGAACCGCGGGCACGCTGAACAAACCCATCGCCTGCACGAAGACGAGAAGTGCGCTGCCGAGCGCCGAGGGCAACACCAATGGCAGCGTGACCAGGCGGAGCGAGTCCAGCTGCGAGGCGCCGTGAATGCGCGCACTCTCCTCCAAGGACGGATCCATGACCCTGAGGGCCGCCCCGATCAGGAGAAAGGGCAGGGGCACATAGGCGAGCGCCGCCACGAAGATGACGCCGCCGGCCGTCTGCAGGTTCACCAGGCTGTCGATGCCGAAGACCTGCCGAGCGAATAGGTTGACGAGGCCGCCACGGGGCGAGCCGAGCCATGACCAGGCGATCGCGGTCAGCAAGGGCGTGATGTAGAGCGGCATAATGACCAATTGCTCGAGCGCCGAGCGGCCCGGCGTATCGATGCGGGCCAGGATCAGAGCCAAGGCACCGCCCAGCGTCACCGCCAAGATCGTGGTGCCGGTGCCGACCAGCACCGTATTCGTGATGATCCGGGTAGCCGAGAGAACCGTGAGGAAGGGCTGCAGGCTGAGGCCGCCGGCATCCTTGACGGCGCCCATGGCGACGGCGATCAGCGGCAGGATGACGAGGACGGTCAGCACGACCGAGAGGACGATGGCAACGACGCTCTCCGTCGAGAGCGCCAGCCTGACGCTGCGAAAGCGGCGATTGCCGGACGCGGCTTCGCCCAAACCTACGCCGCGTAGCGCCATATCATACCTTGAAGAACGAGTCGAAGTGCTCTGGGAAGTTTCCGGAGGCCTTCTCGTAGTCGGCTAGATCTTTGGGCAAGAGCGGCTTCGTCTGCTCGAACGGCAGCTGTCCTGCGGGCGGAGGCACGTCCTTGCGGCTCGAATAAACCCCGAAGATGTCGAGGTTGAGCATGGTATTGCCCTCCTTGGAGAGCACGAAATCGACGAACAGCCGCGCCGCATTCGGATGCGGAGCGCCTTTCAGGATGGCAATTGGGGCGATGGCGACCGGCATGCCTTCGCTTGGATAGACGCCGACGATACCGGCCTTGACGGCATCCGCCTCGAAGGCGCGGAAATGATCGACGGTCGCACCGACCAAAGCTTCGCCGCGAACCAAGAGGTCGATGAGCTGCGCCGAGGTTGAGACGATCACCGGCTGCTGCGCCCCCCATTTCTTCATGAAATCCGCGCCGAGCAGCTTCTCCAGCATGTACATCTGGTTGAAGCTGGTGCCGGCGGCGGAGTCCTGGATCACCAGTTTTCTGCCTTTGAATTCCGGCTTCAGCATGTCGACCCAAGCCTTCGGTGCCTTGTCCGGCGGCAGCACGTTCTTGTTGTAGGCCATGATCACGCCGATCACGCGCGCCGTCGCCCAGAGGTCGCCGTCATGGGACTCATCGGGGTATGCCGCGAGCTCCGGGGATCGGTAGGGCAGCAGCTGCCCATTTCGCGCCATGGTCACGTACGGGGCCAGATTGGCGACGTGCAACGCATCGAAGCTGAGATTGCCCGCGCTCATCTCGGCGCTGACGCGCGCCAGGACGCGGCCCGTGGGCGCGGAGTAGTAGCCGCTGCTCACGTCCAAGAACGGATACTTCGCCTTGAACGCGTCCATGAACTTCGGAAATCCCGCCGCCGAAATCGAGGTGGCGAAGGCGAAGGCGCCTTCCTTCTTGGCGCCCTCGATGATCGCGGATCGGTCCTGCGCCGAGGCGGGCAGCGCTCCCAGCACGAGCCCGCTCGCCAGCAACCCTTCCAGCACATCACGTCGGGTGATTTCGTACATGCAGTCCTCCCTGGGCCGGTGAGCATCTGGGCACGCCAATATCGCGTCAAGTATTTTTATCATTCATGCGGCTATATCGGTAATTTAGATAGAATTTATTTATCAAACGACGATACGGATAAATTATCGCAGACCGCGCACCGCAACGAACATTACGGCTGTGCGCTCGCCATTTCGAGGATGCGCGCCGGATGCAGCGCCTCGCGTCCGGCGCCGTCGCGGATTTGATGGCGACAGCTGGTGCCGCCGGCGATGAGCAGCGTGTCGGCGGCGGCGGCACGCATGGTCGGCAGCACCCCGAGCTCGCCGATCTTGAGGGAGAGCGCGTAATGCTCCGCCTCGTAGCCGAACGCGCCGGCCATGCCGCAGCAGGTCGCATCGAAGGTCTTCACCGTCAGTCCGGGGACGAGGCGGAGCGTCGCCTCGAGGGCGCCGACCGTGCCCCAGGCCTTTTGGTGGCAGTGGCCATGCACCAGCGCTTGCCGGGCGCCCAGGCTTTGCATGGGCAGGCGCCAGCGTCCGGCGGCGGCTTCGCCGGCAATGAACTCCTCCAACAACACGGCGCGAGAAGCGAGCGCCTTCGCCTCGGCGCCAGGCAACAGACCCGGCAGCTCGTCGCGGAGCGTCAGCAAGCAGGAGGGTTCGAGACCGACGATGGGAACGCCTTGCTCGACGAACGGGCGAAGGGAAGCGAGCAATCGGCGCTGCGCGCGCTTGGCTTCCTCGGCCATTCCTGCGGCCAAAAAGCTACGGCCACAGCAAAGGGGCTGTGCCTTGCCTGGCGCCGCCGCGGCGTGCACGCGGTAGCCCGCGCGTGTGAGTACCCGCTCGGCGGCCCGGGCGTTGTCGGGCTCGAACCAACGATTGAAGGTATCGACGAAGAGGACGACCGCGCCTGCCTCGCCGGTGCCCGGCGGCTCGTCCCGGGCGCGGTAGGGATGCGCGTGCCAGCGGGGCAGGGGACGCTGCCGGCTGAACCCCGTCAGCCATTCGCCTAGCCCGGCGAGGCCCGGAATGCGGTCCCGCAGGTTCAGCAAAGGTCCCAGGCGCGAGGCGACCGCGGCATAACGCGGCAAATAGCCGATCAATCGGTCGCGCAGGCTCAAGCCGTGGCGCTCTTTATAGTGGTGCAGGAACTCCAGCTTCATCCGCGCCATGTCGACGCCGGTCGGGCATTCGCGCTTGCAGCCTTTGCAGCCGACACAGAGGTCGAGGGTGTCCTTGAGCGCATCGGAGGTGAAGGCCCCGGGGCCGAGCTGACCCGAAAGCGCCAGGCGCAGCGTGTTGGCGCGGCCTCGCGTCAGATGCTTCTCCTCGGCCGTCGCCCGGTAGGAGGGGCACATGACGCCTGGATCCGACTTCCGGCACTGGCCATTGTTGTTGCACATCTCGACCGCGCCGCCGAGGCCGCCCCATTCCGACCAATCGAACACGGTCTGGAGCGGCTCGACGGCATGTCCCGGCTTGAACCGAAACAAGCCGCGGTCATCCATCCGCGACGGGCGCACGATCTTGCCCGGATTGAACAGGCCGTCGGGATCGAATGCGTCCTTCACCTCCTCGAAGGCGCGCACGATGCGCGAGCCGAACATCGGCTCGTGGAACTCCGAACGCACCAGGCCGTCGCCGTGCTCGCCCGAATGCGAGCCCTTGTACTCCCGCACCATGGCGAAGGCTTCCTCGGCGATGGCGCGCATCTTCTTCACGTCGACGTCGAGCTTCAGATTGAGGACGGGCCGGACGTGCAGGCAGCCGACGGAGGCGTGCGCATACCACGTGCCATAGGTGCCGTGCTTGCGAAAAACCTGGGTCAGGCGATCGGTGTATTCGGCGAGATCCTCGAGCGCCACGGCACAGTCCTCGATGAAGGAGATCGGCTTGCCGTCGCCCTTCATCGACATCATGATATTGAGGCCGGCCTTGCGCACCTCCCAGACCGCTGCCTGGAAGCCCGGGTCGGTCGCCTCGACGACCGCGTCCGGAAATCCGAGATCGCCCATGAGCTCGACGAGCTCTCGCAGCTTCGCGTGCTGCGCGTCGGCTTCGGTGCCGGAAAACTCCACCAGCAACAACGCTTCCGGCCGGCCTTGCACGAAGCGATCGACGATCGGCCTGTACATCGCAATGTCGCGCGATAGGTCGATCATGGTGCGATCGACCAACTCCACTGCCGATGGACCCAAGGCGACGATATGCCGCGTCGCATCCATTGCCTGATAGAACGTCGGAAAGTGGCAGACGCCAAGGGTGCGATGCGGCGGGACTGCCTGCAGCTCCAGCTCGATGGAATTGAAGAACGCCAGGGTGCCTTCGGAGCCGACCAGGAGCTTCGCCATATTGTGGCCGGCATCGTCGATCATATCGATGTTGTAGCCGCCGACCCGGCGCAGAAGCTTCGGGAAGCGCATGGCAATCTCCGCCGCCTCGCGCCGGTGCATGGCGCGCATGCGCTGAACGAGATCGAGGTAGCGCGGAGCGTAGCCATTGCCGCTGGACGCCAGGTTGCCGGGCACCTCGCCGAGCTCGATGCGGGTGCCGTCGGCCAGCAGCGCATCGATGCCGCGCACGTTGTGAACCATGTTGCCGTAGCGGATCGAGCGCGAGCCGCAGCTGTTGTTGGCGGTCATGCCGCCGATGGTGGCGCGGTCGCTGGTGGAGACATCCACGGGGAAGAACAGCTTGTGCGGCTTCAGCACCCGATTGAGGCGTTCGAGGACGAGGCCCGGCTCGACCACGGCGCGGCGGCGCTCGACGTCCAACGCGAGCACGCGGTCCAGATGTTTCGAGCAATCGATGACCAGCGAGCGGCCCACGGTCTGGCCGCATTGCGAGGTCCCGCCGCCACGCGGCAGCACGGATACCCCACTCTCGCCCGCGATCGCCACCGCCACGGCCACGTCGGCGATCGATTTCGGTATGACGACGCCGATCGGCTCGATCTGGTAGATCGAAGCATCGGTGCTGTAGCGGCCGCGGTCGAACGCTTCGAACAGCACCTCGCCTTCGACATGCCGCTTGAGGCGCGCTGCCAGACCTGGATCGCCCGGAGCAATCCCGGAACTCGACGCCGTGGTGGAGGAGCTCGGTGCGGTCATGGAACGTCTCGGCTGATGGCCCATCCTGCCGATTTGTCGGGCATATTCAAGGCCGGGGCGGCGGAGGCGGGTTGTCTGGGTCGCGTTCCGCAGGCAAACTGCGGCCATCCTTCTCAGGGGTAGTGTCTATGAGCTTCCGCAGCGGCCGGCATTTCCTGCAGATTCCCGGACCGACCAATGTGCCCGAGCGCGTGCTTCGTGCCATCGACCGGGCGACCATCGACCATCGCGGGCCGGATTTCGGCGCGCTGGGCCGGGAGGTGGTCCAGGGCATGAAGCGCGTATTCAAGACCGAGGGGGCGGTGGCGATCTATCCGGCCTCGGGCACCGGAGCCTGGGAAGCGGCCCTGGTCAATACGCTTTCCTCCGGAGATCGCGTGCTCATGTTCGAGACCGGCCATTTCGCCAGTCTCTGGCACGAAATGGCGAAGCGGCTGGGTCTGGTCGTCGATCTGGTGCCCGGCGACTGGCGTCACGGCGCCGACCCGGCGGTCGCCGGTGAGAAGCTGGCCCAAGACAAAGCGCATGCGATCAAGGCGGTTCTGGTCGTGCACAACGAGACCTCGACCGGCGTCACCAGCCGCATCGCGGAGATGCGGAAGGCGATCACGGCCGCGCGCCATCCGGCATTGCTGATGGTCGATACCATCTCATCCTTGGCATCGATCGACTACCGCCACGACGAATGGGGCGTCGATGTGACGGTGGCGGGCTCGCAGAAGGGATTGATGCTGCCGCCCGGCCTCAGCTTCAACGCCATCTCCCAGAAAGCCCGCGCGGCGGCGAAGACGGCGATGCTGCCGAAATCCTATTGGGACTGGCAGCCGCTGATCGCCGCCAACGAGACCGGATTCTTTCCCTATACGCCGTCGACGAACCTGTTGTACGGGCTTCGTGAAGCGTTGCTGATGCTTCTGGATGAGGAAGGTCTGCCGCAGGTTTTCGCCCGGCACCGGCGCGTTGCCGAGGCGACGCGTGCGGCGGTGCGCGCCTGGGGACTGGAGCTGCTGGCGGTCGATCCGCGGGAGTACTCGAACTCGCTCACCGCGGTGCTGATGCCGAATGGGCATGATGCGGACTCATTGCGCGCCACCATTCTCGAAGGCTACGACATGTCGCTCGGCGCGGGCCTTGGCCGCCTCAAGGGCAAGGTGTTTCGCATCGGCCATCTCGGCGACTTCAACGAACTGATGCTTGCCGGCACGCTTTGCGGGGTCGAGATGGGATTGAAGCGCGCCGGCGTGCCCTTCAAGGAGGGCGGCGTGCTTGCAGCCCTCGAGATTCTCTCCGGCGAGCCCGGCGCCCTGAAGGCAGCCGCCGGCTAAGCGGCGCCATCGCCACGATGGGGATGGATGGCGCGCCAGTGGCGTGCGATGTCGACCCGTCGGCAAAACCAGACGTCCTTATGCTGGCCCATGTAGTCCAGGACGCGGCAGAGCGCTCCCAGGCGACCGGGGCGACCGGTCAGCCGGCAATGCAGGCCGATCGACATCATGCGCGGCGTCGGACGCGAATAGAGCCAATCGAAGCTGTCGCGCAGATAGGTGAAGAACACCTCACCGGTCTCGAAGCCTTGGCCGCGGCTGCTGCGGCTATCGTTGTTGTCGAAGGAGTAGGGAACGACGAGATGCGCTTTGCCGTCGACCGTGGTCCAATAGGGTAGGTCGTCGTTGTAGGCGTCGCTGTCGTAGAGAAAGCCGCCATCCTCGACGACGAGGCGGCGCGTATTCGGGCTTGGACGCCCGGTGTACCAGCCGAGCGGGCGAGACCCGGTCAGCCGTTCGATTGCGGCAACCGCCTGCCGAAGCTGCGTGCGCTCCTCCTCCATCCTCATGTTCTGGTAATCGATCCAACGATAGCCATGGGACGCGATCTCGCAGCCGGCATCCCGCATCGCCCGCGCCGCCGTCGGATTCCTTTCGAGCGCCATCCCCACGGCATAAATCGTCGCCGGGATGCTGCGCTCCTTGAGTACGCTCAGAATCGACCAGAACCCGACACGGCTGCCATATTCGAAGATGGACTCGACGTTCAAATTGCGCGCGCCCATCAGGAGGGGGGGATCGCGCATATCCGTCAGGACGGTTTCCGAATGCGGATCGCCGTGGAGGATCGAGTATTCGCCCCCTTCTTCGTAGTTGATCACCACGGAGACGGCGATCCGTGCGCCATTCGGCCAGCGCGGATCAGGCGGATTGCCGCCATAGCCGATGAGGTCGCGCGGGTAGGTTTCGCTCACGGCGGAAGCACCTCGCATCGAAGCCCCTAAGCGCGGGGCCGCTGCCGTTCGGTCGGTTCAGGCCTGCACTTGGACTCTTGCTTGACCGGCTTCCTGTATGCAAGCACACAGGCCTTGCAGATGCACCAATCGTCGAATTGGCTGAGCTTGCTTTGGATTTCGGCGGGGCCGTCCGGAAATTCCTTCTGGCAGGTGACGCAGCGGCGCTTGGATTCGGTTCCCATTGCCGCATAACTCCCCAAAATCCTTCGGGCATTTCGGCGAAGGGGGCGAGGCCGGCACGCGCCGATCCGTCTATGCATCGCCGCGATAGAAGGGGTCCGGTTGGCCGAAGAAGGACGCCAGGATGTAGTAGACGAGCATGTAGTTCTTCTGTTGGAACGAGGCATGCGATATGCCGGGCATGACGATGAACTGCTTGTCGGCATTCGGCAGTTTCCGGAAGAATGCGATGAGATCATCGAAGCTCGCGATACCGTCGTATTCGCCGCGCATGATGAGGGTGGGCACGAGAATCTTTTTCGGATCCACGGTCGGCAGCTTCGAGCACATGTCGACATAGGTGCCGGTCGGCATCGAGTTGTCCAAGGCCAGGATTGCATCGGCGAACGCCTCGACCACCTTGGCCTCGGCCGTGCCTGGATGATCGCGGTTGAAGATGCTGTGCACGAAGGCCCGATCTACCGGCCGACGGTTGCGGGCCAGGAATTCCGGGAGCTTCTTGCGTCGCTCCGCCAGGGTCGGGCTGCCTTCGCCGGTCCACACGAACGCATCCAGCGCCAGACGTTTTACCCGCTCCGGATGGCGCTCGGCGAACAAGGCTGCCCGCAAGGCGCCCGATGAGATCCCGTACACGAGCAGCGGCCCGCAGTTGCGCGTTTTCAGGATGTAGTCGGACGCCGCGGCCAGATCGTCGGCGCCGTTGGCGATGTCGCTGTTGATGTCCCGGTGCTTGTCAGACCTGCCATAGCCCTCCATGTCGACACACCAGGTGTCGTAGCCGCGACTGGCGAACCAATCCATCACCGAGGAGTACGGTCGCCCGTGAACCTCGAGGTCGAACGTCGGCTGCGAGGCCATGGACGATCCATGAACGAAGAGTACGGTTCCGGCGCGCGTCGCGGACGGAACGGCGCTCTTCTCCCACAGGAAAAGACGCACATCGCCTTTCTTCGTCCAATGCTCCCGGCCCTTGAGCCGCGTTTCAGGGCGCGCCTCATCCATCACGGCAACTCCGTTCCTGGCGGTGGATCGTGCACGACAACCTCGCTCGCCGCGATGCCCTCGGCGAAGGAGGCAAGCGAACCGCCGCGGGCGGCCGGTTCCATCCTAGTGGATGAAATCTGACACTTCGATTCTTTTGGGGATTCCCGCTCGGGCTCGCCGGTGCGAGTCTGTGGAATGCATGCAAGAACCGATATCAAGCTCAAGCGCCGGGACCGGGCCACTCTTGAAGCGGTGGTGGCGAAC